>JAJTCI010000277.1 GCA_021323155.1 Chitinophagaceae bacterium
AAATTAAGAATTAAGAATTAGGAATTAAGAATTGGTGGTGAGGTGCGGTTAAGGGAAGGTTATGCCGGAGTCAAGGAGGTGTCAACCCAAAGTCAAATGAATGTTGAACAGGGAGTTACTGTAGGGATCATATAGGGATACCCAGGGGATCATATGGGGAGGAGGAACTGGAGGTCAACTGGAGGTCGACTAGAGGTCAACTGGAGGTCAACTGGAGCTCGGGAGGGGTGAATGGGCAATGGGCGATGCCGCAGTAGTCTCCTAGACTGGTGCAATTTAGAAATTAATAATTAAAAATTAAGAATTAAGAATCATGGAGCTTGTTGCTTTTCACCATTGCCCATTTACAAAAACTTCCCCTGCTTTCCAATGACGCCCGTCCTATTATTGCCAATAGATTGTAACCACCTTGCAGGGTTAAATCTTTTTTATGGCAACCATAGCAAATGTGGCACCGGGCCGAGGACAGGCCGCGCTGGTGCTGCATAAGATCCTGTTGGTAACAGGTATTCTTTCCGCTTTGCTTTATGTATTCATGAACGTGATCACCGCGGTGTATTACGAAGGTTACGACTCCGCTTCGCAGACGGTGAGCGAACTCTCGGCGATCGACGCGCCTACGCGGCCGTTATGGGTGGCGCTTGCCTTTGCATACGCGATACTGGGGATGGCGTTTGGCTCGGGCGTGTGGATGTCGGGCCGCGATAATAAGTCGCTTCGTGCTGCGGGCGTACTCCTGGTGCTGAACGCGCTGATCGGTTTCTTCTGGCCACCGATGCACCAGCGCGAAGTACTTGCCGCAGGTGGCGGTACCTGGACCGACACGCTGCATATCTGGTTCACGTTCGCGTGGATCATCCTGGTGATCGCCACGATGCGCTACGCGGCGGCGGGGCTGGGAAAGACGTTCCGCGTATATACCTACCTGACCTTGCTGGCGCTGGTGGTGTTCGGTGCGCTCACCGGATTTGACGCGCCGGCGATGCAACGAAATGAACCGACACCCTGGATGGGCGTGGTGGAGAGAGTGAACATTGGAGCGTACCTCGCGTGGGTCGTGGTGTTGGCCTGGATGTTACTGAAGGGAAATAAGAAACCAGCCTGATCACTCTTGCCCCTTCCAAAACACCAGCCCCACCAGCAAACTGATAAACCCCGCCATACTGATCACCGCCCGGACCTTAATGTACTTTATCCAGTCGGTGCGCAGCGTTAACCAATCAACCGACGTATCGCCCACCACTCCCCTGTTGACGGCATCGTTGATGGGGCCGTTGTATTTTGTAGCGATGAACACATCGGCGAAGAGCAACAACGTGGCCACGAGTACCGAGATGAACACCGGCGTATTCCATTGTTTGTAGAGCGCCGCGAGCAGCACGAGGCTCAAGGCCAGGCAGGCATAATAAAACGGGGCGTGGCGTTGATGCACGAGGGGGTCGACGATCTTTCGCTGTTCGATAAAATTGCCGATACCCACCAATTTCATCGCGTCACCCATTACGAACAGGTAATAGGCCAGCTGGCTGGTGAGGACCAGGTATACCACGAGGTGCAGGAAGCGGAGGATCTTGATTGCTGTCATTATGTTTTATTTTAGTCCCGCAAAAGAAATGACCGGGCGATTAGGTTTTCTTGATGCAGGTCAATAAATGCAGCTATGGAACAAGCAATAACAAGCGGGGTGCGTTCATTCATCGACAGCCTGGTATCCTTACAGGGTGAAGAGATGGAGGCGTTGCAGGGCATCCTCACGCATAAAACACTAAAGAAGAAAGAATATTTCCTTCGGCAGGGACAGGTGTGCCGGCAACTGGGCCTTATCGTGAAAGGTTACGTCAGGCTGTTCTACCAGGTAGATGGCGAAGAGATCACTAAGGATTTCAACTTCGAGAACTGGATCTGCGGTTCTTATGCCAGCTTCAGCCTGCAGCAACCTTCACGCTTTAATATCGTGGCGATGGAAGACACGGAGCTCTACCTGCTGGGGAGGGATGAATTGTACCGGTTATTTGACTCCTATCCCAACATTCAAAAGCTGGGACGGCTGCAGATCGAGAAAATGTTCATCCGCAAAGAGCAGCGCGAAGCATCGTTCCTGCTGGACACCGCGGAGCAACGCTATCGAAACCTGCTGGAGCAGGAACCGCAGATGGTGAGGCGGGTGCCGTTGAAATACCTGGCGTCTTACCTGGGGATGACGGCGGAGACTTTGAGCCGGGTGCGGCGGCAGGCAAGCCTGGGAAGCAAGCCGCGCTCCATTTAAAAACAGTAACACTTATTACTAATCAAGGTACGGATCCATCAGTCCTGCGGGAGTGTATAACGATTTATTCCAGAATTGCCCCGGATTGATCTTGCCTTTGATCTCGTTGCTAAACAGGATCACTTCTTCCCGATCGCCCCTGGTCTTTTGATAACGCAGTTTAGCCCGAATGAGTGTCGCAAATTCGCCTTCATATTCCGGGATAACGAACTTCCAGTGTTCGGCGGGCCCAAGAAACAGCTGGTGATAGCTGTTCCCGCACCAACTGGAAGGCAGGTATTCTATATCTCTCCATTGGCCCTGCTTGTCTTTTGCCTGCAGGTTCAGGTATAAGCGACTATCCTGCGCTGCAAAAAAAGCTGTATCACATGATGCATTCGAGACATACATTGTTAGCCCTGAAAATTTATTTTGCCAGGTGGATTTTGCAGATGTATCAATAAAAACGGCTAGTTCGTTTGACCGTTCATTGATCGCACCAGCATGGGATCTGTTTCCACTTCCGCCCCAACCCCCGAAACCAGCCAGGTCTTCCCTGTATGGCGAAGAAGCGTAGCAATACCCCCTGTTCATTTCATCAATGTTCAATGGCATCAAAACGTCCGAAGGCTGCTGTTCCCGCCATACCTGGTTTCCTTTCGGGTCGATATATGTAAGGAGTCCGTTCTCGACCGCAAGTATTAGTCCGTTGCCTTCCCCGACGGGATAAATAGCTTCATAACGCGGCTCGATGACCTTCCCTGCCTCGGTATTCCAAAGACCATACTTCCAGGGGTGACCAAGATCTTCTGTGCTAACATCCTTTTCAAGCTGCAGCAGGCCGTTCCTGATAGTAAGGGAGTAGTCGTCCAGATCACTGGAAGTAATTACTACTTTTCCACCGGGGTCAATAGCGCACCAGCCGCCGTTTGCCTTTACAAACGCATACCCGCGGGCAAAAGGCAATTCTTCATCGTTATAATAACTATCATAAAGGATTTTAGTGAAAGGTGTCTCTGAAACCACAGCCCCTTTTTCGTTAATAAGCCACCAGCGATCCTGCCCGTCTTTCGCAAAAGCCCTGTTGACGCTGAAAGGTGTGATTGCCGTCCAGGCTTTATTACTGAATTCGATCCTTCCCTTTGTATTTACTGCACCCATGTAGGA
>JAJTCI010000031.1 GCA_021323155.1 Chitinophagaceae bacterium
TTCCCAGGCAGAACCAGGGCGAGTATTCCGGCCGGTAATCATTTGGCAGGATCGGCAATCGCATGGGTCCATACCAGCTCGCGGTGAGATCGACCGTGATGAATGGTTTCGGGAAAGTCTTGCTTAGTGAAAATGTTCCGCTCCACTCGGGCGACTGTACCTGGCGCTGCCGGGTGAATTTGCCCGGCGCATTTTCCCGCACCTGGTAGATGTCCATATAACTGATGCCGGTATTGAGTTTCCAGGTATGCGAACGGTTGAATTCGGCGTTAAGTGAAACACCCCGCCCAATGCCATGACCCGCGAGGTTCTGGTAAATGATCTTGTTGGGATCGGTATCGTAATCGGGAATGATCTTGTTGAAATAATAAGAGTAAAACATATTGGCCTCGATGAAACCATTGCCCTGCGAGCCGCGCAGGTTGTATTGCCAGTTAACGATCGAGTTGAACGAACGCTCAGGCTGCAGGTCTTCCGCGATCACTACCGTGCGCGCGCCCGTGAGCGCCGCGTGGTCTTCAGTGAATACGTTCACGACGCGGAAACCGGTGCCGAGGCTGGCGCGGATGGTATGCTCAGTAGCCGGTTGTAATTTAACGGCGAACCGGGGACTGAATACGAGGCCATGCAGTGCGTTGTAATCAAGCCGCACGCCGGTGAGCAGTGTGTTGGAGTTGCTTAGCTTCCATTCATCCTGCACGAACAGTCCGGGCAAGTAAGTCTTTTCCGCATTGGCCGTCGCGGGTGTATTATCGTCATAGAAGGTGAAGCGCTGGGCGACCCCGGCGAGAAGGTGATGATGCGGGTTGATTTGTTTGGCCCAGTGCAGCTGGACAAACGCGATATGCTGCTGCGCCATATAAGGCGTGGTACCATAATACGAATCCTGGTCGTGCAGGTTGCCCGACCAGTTGAGTATGAACTGCTCTTTGCCGGGCAATTCGTAAGTACCGAATAATTCGAGGCGCCTGGTGTAAATGCTTTCGCCATACACGCTGTCACCACCACGGAACGACTTGTTCCAGTTCACCTGCCCGCCCCAGCGGTCTTCATAATACAACCTGGCGCCGGCCTGGAACTGCTTGTCATTTTTCCGTTTGAAATTCCATTTGTTGAACAGGGAAATACGGTTCTGCAGGGTCACATCGGTAAAGCCATCGCCATTCTTATCGGTTGGATCGTTGTAAGCAAAATAGTTCAGTCCAAGTATCGCGTTCGCTTTGGGCAGTTTGAACTTGACGCCCGCGTCGAGGTTCATTTCATTCCAGGATGAGTAGTTGATATCGGATATAAAAGACGGCGCTTTCGAGGCGTTCTTGGTGATGATATTGATCGTACCCCCCATCGCTTCCGAACCATACAAGGAAGCCGCTGGTCCTTTGATGATCTCCACGCGTTCGATCATTGATAATGGAATGCCCATCAGCCCGTACACTGTGGCGAGTCCACTTACGATGGGCATGCCGTCGATCAGTACCTGCGTATACGGACCTTCCATGCCATTGATATGGATATCACCCGTGTTGCAGATATTGCAATTGAGCTGGGGCTTCACACCATTCACCATACCCACCGCTTCGACTAAGTTGACCGGTGCTGATTTCTGGAAGAACTTAGGAGAATACAATTCAACCGGCACCGGGCTGGCGGATTTGGATACCTCGCGCATGGTGCCACTCACTACCACATCCTCGAGTATGGATTCGCTTTCGGTCAACTCTACACTGAATGAAAGCCCCGGCTGTAAATAGATATCCGTTACGAATGGCTGGTATCCCATTGCTGAAACCGATACACGGTACTCACGCGCGGCTACCATGAGCTGGAACTTGCCGGTGGAATCAGCGATCACTGGCTTCAACCCCGGGACCTTGATGGTAGCGCCGGCTACCGCCTTCCCTTTACTCACGACATATCCAATGGTGGCGTCCTGTGCGGCCGAAGTACAACAAACGACCAGGAAAAGTATTACAAGAAGGTTCCGCATTTTTTAGACTAGTCTAAATTTAAGTTGAGGCAAACTTAAACTAATTTTTCAAATAACGGAAAAACAAATATGATACCTATTCTCCCTTCCCGTTCTTCTTTTTTAACCGGTTGAGCCACAAAATGGTACCGGTGATAGGGAAGCTCACACCAAAAAGGCAGACGATGAAGGCCAGGATCTTAGACGGCGTTCCCCAGATACTACCGGTATGGATGGGTTTGAAGGACGACCGTACCCGGGCACCCAGGCTGCGCTCTTCAAAACGAAGCGTACCCAGCAAGCGGCCGGAATACTGGTCGATATAGGCGGCATCGGTGGCTGATTCGTGCAGCGCATCCTTGCGCAGGGCGGAGACAGTAATGGCCTCCGTGGAATCCTTTGCCGCCTGCACTGTATAAGAAACAGCACCCGAGTAAACTGTCCTGGCCGTATCAAGTGCTACCGCGAAACCGATCTTCTTTTTCGTAGCATCATAGGCCGATCTCGGTGGGGGTGCGGCCTTCAATGGTGAGTTGGTGACGGAATAAATTCCCTTGTTAAACCATTCGAACGACCAGGCAAGACCGGTGAACGCGAAGATGAAAAGAAAGATGCAACTGTAGAAACCAAACACCATATGCAGGTCGTGGTTCAATCGCTTCCATCCCGCGCTCCACTTGATCCTTGTTCTTTGTTTCAGGATCGCGCGTGTTTTCGGCCACCATAATATCACACCGGTGATAAGGATGAAAAGGAAAATGAAAGTGGAGATGCCGACGATGTATTTCCCGATACTTCCTTCGCCACCCAATAACCATCGATGCAAAGCGAAGACGGTATAAAACCAGGTCTCCCGGTAACTGTATTTTTCCAACACCTTACCATTGTACGGGTCCACGAAGATCGTGTAGCCCGGCTGCCGCGGTGCAGGTGTGGCCCTTCCATTGTTGCCCGCAGGAACCGTTTTCATTTCCGCCGGGAATGCCACGTTCACCTCGGCGGATCGTTGGGGGTCTGTATATATTTTTATACTGTTCGTCCTCGCCTTTGGGAAGCTGTCCTTTACCGATCGTACAAGTTGATCGGGTGAAAGTCTTGCCGCTCCCGCCTGCACATAATACCGGTGTTCGTTCATCGCCATTTGCAGGTCTTTCTCAAAGACAAGTATTGCTCCTGTAAGGCAGGCGGTGAGGATGACCAGGCCGGCGGCCAGGCTGAGATACAGGTGGATGTTCCGGAAAAAGATCTTCATGGCTTATTTCAAATACAAAGAGGCAGAACCTTTACGTTCTGCCCCTTTATCCTGGTTTTTCGTTTTAAAACTTATACGATACGGTCGCGGAAACCTGCGTTGGCGCAATCGGGTTCACGCTATAGTTCTCGTGTACGTAATAGCTGTATGTGTTGGTGATGTTGGACACTTTGCCCAGTACAGATATCTTTTTATAGGTGTAGCCAGCCGTTACATCAATGGTAGTGAAGCCTGCTACCGGTATCAGCCTCGAATAGGTCTGCGATTGGTTCACCGTGTTGTTCCATCCACCGAAACGGTCGCCGATATACACCGCTGTTGCTCCCAGTTTCAACCCGTTAAGCTGCTTGCAGTTGAACGTATAGAAAAAAGATGCGTTGGCTGTATGCGAGGGGTTGTTCACCATGCGTTCGCCCGCTTTATTGCTACCCGTGGAGTTAGGCGCCTCGGTATAACGGGCATAGTTATAACTGTAGCCCGCGGCCACGTTCAAGCCCTTAATTGGTTGTCCAGCCAGGTCGATCTCTACCCCGTCACTTAGTGTTTTACCCATTAGCGCTTTGATGCTGCTACTGTTGTTTGGCGTTCCGTCTTTCAGGAAAGGCGCCGTTTGCGCGAGGTTGGAATTCTGTATACGGTAAACGGTCACGTTAGCGGAGAAGAGGCCTTTAAAGAATTCATTCTTTACGCCGATCTCGTACTGGTCGATGATGGACGGCTTGATGACATTGCCATCCACATCCTGTCCTGTATTAACAACAAACGAGTTCGAGTAGCTGCCAAAGAATGAAGTAGTGCGGAATGGCTTGTACACGATGCCCAACCTGGGTGAGAAAGCTTCGTCCTGTTTGCTTTTCCCTGTAGTCCGAACGCCTGTCAAAACATTCAATGAATCGATACCTGCTGTCTCTACGTAAGACCAGCGAATACCCGCGAGCAGGTTCAGCTTCGAAGTGATCTTCACCAGGTCCTGCACATATGCGCCAAAACGATTGATAGGCGCTTCTCTTTTGCGGATGTTGGTTGCAACCGGGATATCTGTCCGCTGAGTAAATTTCGAAGGGTCAAGAATATTGATCTTATCGTAGCCGCCGGCGGGTAATCCTGCAACCGCGGGAAAGCTGAAATCGTTGTTCAGTGTCAGGTAACGGTCTGCGTCGATGCCTGCCAGCAGGTCATGGCTCATCTTACCGGTATTGAACTTACCCAGGAGGTTCACCTGGCCGGTGTAATAATTTTCATACATCAATACGCGCCCGAGTGGCCGGGTCCAGTCACCATTAGCCGCCGCCTGTATCCTTTCCACGCCATAGTAATCTCTTGTAAAATACTGGTAAGACAACGTGCTGTTCAGTTTCCACGAGTCGTTGAATGTATGTCTCACTGTTGCGCCCGCCGTGGCCTGTTGCGTTGTATTATATTGCCATGACGTACCCATGAAACGGCCGCGTGGAACGTCAGGAATCTTAGTATTGTCGAGGCTGCCGATACCGAAATCAGGTGTGAACTCGTGGTTCAGGTAGTCTGCTTCCAGGATCACATCTGTTTTCTTTCCTGCTTTTATTAAAAACGATGGGTTGATGTAATAACGTTTTGAATTAACGCCGTCACGAAAGCTACCGGCCGATTCAAAAGTTCCGTTGAGGCGATAAGCAATTGATTTATTCAAAGGGCCATACAGATCAAACGCTGGCTTGTACAGGTCAAAGCTACCCGCGCGCATGGAAACTTCACCCCCGAAATTGAAACGTGGCTCTTTGGTCACCATATTCAATATACCGCCCGGGGCAACCTGCCCAAATAATATGGCCGCACTGCCCTTCAGCACCTCTACTTTTTCCAACGAACTCATCTCCGGCATCGCGCCACTGTTCACTCTTGAACCATTCTTGAAGAGGTTGGTGCTGCCGAAACTATATCCTCTCGCTGCAAAGCTTTCCTGTACGCTGGCACGGGTGGTAGTGAGATACACACCATTGACGTTCCGCACCACGTCGCTCAAACGCAAAGCCTGTTGCTCGCGAATGGTAGCCTGCCCGATCACCGAGATAGCCTGCGGCAGGTCCATTGGGTTGATATCGATCTTCCCGATCTCTGCAGCCTTTCCATTTAGTCTTCTTGCAGTGGCAACCACTACATCGTTGAGTTGCTTCACATCTTCCTGCAACAACACGGTAAGATTCACTTGCTGGTCCTTTTTCACGTCCACCAATTTTTGTTGAGGCTGGAGGCCGATCATTGATATTTCTATGGTATAAATACCCGCGGGTACATTGCGCATGGTGAACTGGCCGGCGTCATCGGTGATCGCTGTACGGTTCAGCTCTTTCAGGTGGACCGTCACCCGGGCGGCGGGCTGGTTGTCAATAGTCTTCACAAGTCCCGATACCACACCTGATGGCACTTCGGCAGCCGATTTATCCTTGTTATCTACACTCACTTCCTTCTGGGAAAAACCGTTGATACTCAATGCAAGTAAGCCGATTATAATGAAATTTCTCACGTTCTGAATTTTGCACAAAGAGACGTCACGGCAACGGCATGGGCTTACGGAATCCGAAACTGGTGCTTACGCAATCAGGAAATAATGGGAAGGCAGTGGCGCACAGGTGGTTGCGGAAAAAGGGAGCGCAATTGCCGGGATCGATCACTCCACCACGGGGTACCTGAGGTATAGAGCACATATAGAGTACATATAGAGAACATATAGAGTACCTATAGAGTATCTTCCCCGTAGTATCCTCGAAGTGTCTTCGAATTGCCTCCATATCGCCCAGGCATCTCCTTCCACCTTCCTTGCACCTTGCCTGCACCTTGCAGCATAGTTGAAGCAATGTCACAGGGTACCTTTTTCAATCACCTTCCAAATACCCTTTCCCCTCCCACATACGTCCCCATCACTTTCACATTCAATATCTCCTGCTCCCCCACTTTCATCAGGTCTTTATCCAGCATGATAAAATCAGCCTTCTTACCCACTTCCAGGCTGCCTACCTCTTTCTCCAGGAACCCTCCTTTAGCCGCCCAGATGGTCATGCCCCGGATCGCTTCCTCGCGCGTAAGGGCGTTCTCAATTTGGAAACCATTCGCCGGGAAACCCGACGCGTCCTTCCGCACCACGGCGGCAAGAAATGTTTTGAAAGGCGAGATATCCTCCACCGGGAAATCGGTACCCAGCGGAATCCATCCGTTCTGTTGCAGCAATTGCTTGTACGCATAGGCGCCTTTTATTCTATCCGCGCCTATCCTGTCGCCGGCCCAGTACATATCGCTGGTGGCATGGGTGGGCTGCACAGAGGGAATGATGCTGTATTGGCCAAAGAGCGAGAAATCATTTTTATTCACCACCTGCGCGTGTTCGATACGCCAGCGCTTGTCATTCCCGCTTCCGAGATACTTCGCATAAGTATTCAGAATCGCCCGGTTACCCGAATCCCCGATGGCGTGGGTACACATCTGGAAATCTGTTTTGCTCAGCACGTTCGCCACCGAATCAAAATGGCCGGGCGCGCTCAGCAGGAAACCCGACCACCCCGGCTTGTCACTGTACGGGTGCAGCAGGCAGGCGCCACGGCTACCCAGCGCGCCATCGCCGTATAACTTAAAGCCTTTTACAAATAACTTATCGGTTTTATAAGGTCCTTTGGCCAGGTATTGATCGTAGTTCGCTTTTGTATCGCTCAACATCACGTACAGACGCATTTGCAGTTTATCGTCTTTGTGCAATGCGTCGATAATGTCTGCCTCGTCGTGCATGATACCACAATCCGCGATAGTGGTCAGTCCCTGCGCGAAGCAATTGCGTTGCGCGGCCACCAGCCATTTTTCATAATCTTCTTTGGTTGCCTTCGGGATAATATTATCTACAAGGGATTCGGCATTGTCGATGAGTATACCGGTGAGTTTGCCATCGCGTGTTTCGATCTCCCCGCCCACGATGGTTTGCCCCGGCCTGATTCCCGCCATTTCAATCGCCTTCGCGTTCACCACCGCGGCATGGCCATCTACACGGCCCAACACGACTGGCTTGTTCGGAAACAGCAGGTTCAGTGAATCGTTCGTAGGAAACTGCTTGCCTGGGAATTTATTCTGGTCCCATCCCCGTCCCCTGATCCATGGCTCGTTGGGATTCTTATCGGCAAACTGTTTTACGCGTTGTAACACCTCCGTCCAGCTGTTGCACCCGAACAGGTCCACCTGGAACAGGCTCCTGCCGTATCCGATAAAATGCGCATGCGCGTCAATGAACCCGGGGTAGATGATCTTCCCTTCCGCGTCGATCGCCTCCCTGCCGGAGTACTTTTTCATAATAGCGTCATTGGAACCGACCGCGACGATCTTCCCGTCGTCGATCGCCATCGCCTCTGCAACGGAGAAACCGGAATCCACGGTATAGATCGTTGCATGGTGCACCACGAGGTCTACTTTTTTTACGGCGCAGGAAATGACGATGGGAATGAACAACAGGATGCAAAGCTTTCGCATTGGAGCAGTTTATGGTTACAAGGCACAAGTTTACCTCAAACAATCGAAGATTCAAACAATGGAAATTACCGCAGCAGGTCACAAGGCTTCAGCCCCGTATGCTTCTTAAATGCGGCGGAGAAATGCGAGATGGAGGAATAGCCCAGCAAGGCGGATACGTCAGTCACGCTCAGCGATTTTTCATAGAGCAGGTACTTGGCGTGCTCCATACGTTGTTGCTGGTAGAAATCGAAAATGGTAGTGCCGAATACTTCTTTGAACCCTTTTTTCAGGTAGCATTCGTTCATCGCCACTTTGCGACTGAGCTCTTTGATGGTGATAGGGTCCCCGATATGCTGCAACAGTATTTCCCTTGCCAGGTAGATACGTTCCCTGCCACTTTCGTCTGCCAGGAATTTACACGTAAATGTTTCCTGGCCCCTTTCTTCCACCAGGCACTCCAGGCTATAAACTAGTAGCTCGTGCACCTTGGCATTGACGAAAATATTCTCCAGTGCGCCGCTATAGCTGTGGTTGAGCAGGGCGTCCAGCACAAAACGCTTCTTATTGCAGATCGGGAATATCTTGGTGAACGAGGAAGGGTGCTTAAAGGCGAGTACCTCGTCCTTGCGATTGCTCAGCTTCACATTATGCACGAACTGGTGAAGGAAAGTGGAAGTGAAGTGGAAATTGAACACATCTACGGTCTGCAGCTTCCCGCTGCAATTCATGGTAGGCAGTTCCGTACACTTGCTGCAGCTTTTTTCCTCGCAATAACGGTTACCCGTGGTGCAGAAGCGTAATTCCAGGTAATTGTCCTCCGGGCGGGTAGTGCTGTAATGGTATACCAGCATACCGGTGTCCTCAGCCACCCATGGATGCTGGGCATAGTGGCGCCTGATGACGTAATTGATGGAACCGGGAATGTGTTGTTCTTTCTGGTACAACACATCCAGGCTCGGCTCAATGCCGTTGCGGTGCGCTACTTTCAATATGTCGAGTGCCTGTAACATGGATATAGACCTGGAAACTGCAAAATTAATGTATAAACACCGGCTAACAAGCTGACGAAGGTCATCCCAGCGTCATTAACAAGGCTTTAAGATCATCAATTCAGACCCCTTTTTGGGGCGCTTACACATCTCACCTCTGCCCTTTCATTTTTCCCACTCCTTCCACCCCTCGGAACCCCAAACCAGCTCCCAAAACCACCAGGGATCCGCTCACAAAAAACCGGTGCAAAAAACCTTGAAAACTCTTGCTAAATAGGGCTGTTTTTTCACGGAAAAACGCCTGCTTTTCGGTAGTTTTGCGAGCCTTATTTTTCTTACAACAATCACATACAGGAGAAGGATTTATGAGTGAAGAATTGATGACCCCGGTAGCCAGTTATGGCGCGGATAGTATACAGGTTTTGGAAGGTCTGGAAGCGGTCAGGAAAAGGCCCGCGATGTACATCGGTGATGTGGGGGTCAAAGGCCTGCACCACCTGGTTTACGAGGTGGTTGACAACTCGATCGACGAGGCCCTCGCGGGTCATTGCAAAAACATAGACGTAACCATCCACGAAGACAATTCGGTTTCAGTAAAAGATGATGGCCGTGGTATCCCTACCGCGATGCATACCAAGGAGAAGCGTTCCGCGCTCGAGGTGGTAATGACCGTACTGCATGCGGGTGGTAAATTCGACAAGAACACTTACAAGGTTTCCGGTGGTCTCCACGGTGTGGGTGTGAGCTGTGTGAACGCACTCAGCACAAAACTGCATGTAACGGTACACCGGGACGGCAAGATATTCGAACAGGAATACAGCTGCGGTGCGCCCCAGTATTCCGTCCGCGAGATCGGCACTACCGACCTGAACGGTACACGCGTTCATTTCTGGCCTGACCTGTCCATCTTCCAGGTGAGCGAATACAATAAAGACATTTTAGAAGGTCGCTTAAGAGAGCTTTCTTATTTAAACAGGAAGATCAATATCACGCTGACCGACCTGCGGGAAAGAAACGAAGCAGGCGATCCTTACACTGCTACTTTCTACAGTGAGGGTGGTATCGTGGAATTCGTGGAGATGCTGGATAAAGGCGCTAAAAGAAACCCACTCATTGCAAAGACATTGTTCTTCGAGGGACATGACGAGGTGACCAACGTGGCGGTGGAAGTGGCCATGAGTTATAATGATGACTTCAAAGAGCACATCTTCTCATATGTAAACAACATCAACACCATCGAAGGCGGTACACACGTTACCGGTTTCAGAAGGGCGTTAACGAGGGTGTTTAAGAACTACGGCGACAAAGAAGGCCTTTTCGAACGCGCCAAGGTGGAGATAGAAGGTGATGATTTCAGGGAAGGGCTCAGTGCCATTGTCTCTGTAAAAGTTCCGGAACCGCAGTTCGAAGGCCAGACAAAAACCAAACTGGGTAACAGCGAGGTGAGCGGCGTGGTGGAAACTACGGTAGGAAGAATATTACAGGCTTTCCTTGAAGAGAACCCGCGTGAAGCGAAGAATGTGATCTCCAAGATCATTCTCGCGGCCCAGGCAAGGGTAGCTGCCAAGAAAGCACGGGAACTGGTGCAGCGTAAGACCGTTTTGAGCGGTGGTGGCTTGCCGGGTAAATTGGCCGACTGCTCGGAAAGAGACCCCGTAAAATGCGAACTCTACCTGGTAGAGGGTGATTCGGCGGGTGGAACGGCCAAGCAGGGCCGCGACCGCAGTTACCAGGCCATCCTTCCATTAAGGGGTAAGATCCTCAACGTGGAGAAAGCGATGGAGCATAAGATCTACGAGAACGAAGAGATCCGCAATATGTATACTGCCCTGGGTGTAACGGTGGGGACGCCGGAAGACCCGAAGGCGCTTAACCTGAACAAGCTGCGTTACCATAAGCTCATCATCATGACCGATGCCGACGTGGATGGTTCACACATCGCTACGTTGATCCTCACGTTCATCTTCCGTTATATGAAGGAAATGGTGGAGCAGGGTTATCTATACATTGCTCAACCGCCTTTGTACCTCGTGAAAAGAGGAAAAGACCAGGCATATGCCTATAACGATGAGCAACGCAAAGCCCTCGTGGAGAAACTGGCAAACGGGAAAGAAGACAGCGTCACCATCCAGCGCTACAAGGGCCTTGGTGAGATGAACGCCGAACAGCTGTGGGAAACCACGATGGACCCTGCCAGGAGAACATTAAAGCAGGTGACCATTGAGAGCGCCGCGGAAGCCGACAGGATATTCAGTATGCTCATGGGTGATGAAGTAGCACCGAGAAGGGAATTCATCGAAAGCCATGCGAAGTACGCGCGCATCGACGTATAACTATTGAATGATAATTGGAAAGGCCGGGTTTACTCCCCGGCTTTTTTCTTGCCCAAGGCTTTCCGGCTTAACAGGTAAAGCGGGAAGAAACCGATGAACAACAACAGGCCGTAGAATGTACCGTATGGATCTTTTATCGCGCAGCTGATGGCAACGAAAATATAGGCCAGTATATAAATGATCGGCATGAAGGGGTACAACTTCATCTTATAGATGCCCGTTCCATCAAGATGCTTTGTTTTCCTGCGAAGGATAAAGATCGAACCTACAGCTGTCGCCAGCCCGATAGAATCCAGGAATATCACCCAGTTTACGATCGTATCGAAGGACTCGGAAAAGAACAGGGTAACGATCGCGATCGCGGTGAACATCGGCAACGCAGCAGTCAGCACCTGCGTTCTTTCGTTGGTCTTCTTCAGGAACGCGGGCAGCACTTTGTCTTCCGCCATGGCATACATCACCCTGGGATTACTCATCAACCCGATATTTACGTAAGCCAACACGGAAAAGAAGAGCAACGCGCTCATCACGTTATAACTATAGCCCCCGAATATCGCCTGCGTATGCCGCGCCGCCAGGTCGCCTTTCGATGCTACCCCCTCTGAATTATACACCATACCATCCAATCCAAGCACATTGTAATACGCCAGGTTGGTGAGCAGGTAGAGTGTAACGATGATGGCGATACCAAAGAAGATAGCCCTTGGCATCACGCGTTTCGGGTTATCCACTTCCCCGCCAAAATTGATCGTCTGCTGGTAACCGCCGTAGGTAAACGATACCGCGATCAGGGCGGCTCCAAAAGCTTGTACGGTTGACCAGAAACCCGACACGGGTGCCAGTTGCACAGGTGGCGCGCTCGCAGTGGATGGTAAAAACAAACCCAGGCAAATGAACAGGATGATGCCGATCTTGATCATCATCAAAACATTCTGCGTCCTTACGCTCATCTTGAAACCGAGGTAATTCACAAAGAAGAAAAGGATCACCGATACCACCGCCACGCCTTGCTCTACCAGGGTGGTCTGGTATTCAACAGGCAACAGGCCGCGGAGATATCCCGCCCCTATTAAAGCCACCGCGCTCACAGATGCGGCATTGGAAATAAGAATGATGCAGTTGATCATGAATGCCAGCGCCGGGTGATAGCAGTAAGAGTATATCTTATAGAATCCTCCCATCACCGGGTAACGGCTGCCGATCTCGGCAAACGTAAGTGCGCCAAACAACGCGATCACTCCGCCGAATATCCAGGCAAGGAAAAAGACCATTGGAGATTGCGCGTCCTGCGCAACATTGAACGAACTCCGGAAAATACCCATGCCTATCACCAGGCTAACGACTATCATCGTTAAACTGAACAGATTGATCTTTTGGCGTACCTGCATATGAAAGTGTGAGGGCTAAATGTAATAAGAAAACGGTGCTATCCCCGTAGCTGTGATCCCGCCCCTTGTTAGGGCAAAAATTTTGAGCAAAGAATCCACTGTCATGCAGGGCGTGATGGGAAGGAAGTTCAAAATGCGGGAAAGCCAGAAGACCTGCCAGTTCAACAAATTTTATCACTGAGCTTTCGGGTGAAAAGCCGGAGATGTAGTTCCGTATTGCGGGATTTCATTTCTCATCTTTCATTATCGGAGGTTCATAAACAAAACCATTTGCTTATGAACAGGAAAATCTTCTCACTTGCAATGATGGCGGCCACGTTTTCCGCCAATGCACAAACAGACAGCACGACGGCCAACGAGCTGAACGCAGTGACCGTCACCGTTTCCAGGAGCGAACAAAAAGTACTGACCGCACCGCGCAACGTAACTGTCATTCAATCGGCCGACATTCAAAAACTCCCTTACCAGAACCTGGCTGACCTGCTGCAGCGTTACGAAGGATTGTACATTCCAGGCACGCACCAGAATCCTGGCGCATTACAAAGCATTTACCTGCGCGGGGCAGACAGCAAACAAACACTGGTACTGATCGATGGCATCAAGCTGAGTGATAATTCGTCACCGGACAATGCGCTTGACTTCAGCGAGATCTCGCTGGCCAACATCGAAAGGATCGAGATCGTTCGTGGCGCCCAGGGTACATTATATGGCAACTCCGCTGTGGGTGGCGTGATCAACATCATTACAAAGAAGAGCTCCGATAAGAAGTGTAAGGGCAGCGCGAACGTACAGGTGGGCAACTATGGCGAAGACCACAATAGCCTGCAGACACAAATGGGTGCCACCTATACCTCGAAAACCGGCTTTTATGCAGGTGGAGATATCCTCTATTATTCGATCAATGGGTTGAATTCCGCTGCCAATCCCAATAACGGCAATTATTTCGTTGGTGAAGAAGACGATTTCACCAAGACCGATTACGCGGTAAAAGCGGGATATAAAAATAAAGGATGGAATACATTCCTTTCTTACAGGAAAGCCTACCAGAAAAGTGACATCGATGATGGCGCTTTCATGGATGACGAGAATTA
>JAJTCI010000032.1 GCA_021323155.1 Chitinophagaceae bacterium
TGGTGCTCACACGCATGCTATCCAGTCCAGCCTCGCACAGCGCTTGGACAGACTTGGGGTTTGAACCATTGGTATTTATATTAATGCTGCCGCGTTTTGTATGTTTCCGTATCTCTTTGATCGATCCGGCGATCACGTCCCACATCAACAACGGCTCACCTTCACATCCTTGTCCAAAGCTGATGATCGGGTATTGCGCGTGCATCAGGTGCGGTACCGTGAACTCAACGATCTCTTCCACCGTAGGTTTGAAGTTCAAACGGTCCTGTGTAGACACGATCGTTTCATCCTCCGGCTGGAACGAGATACAGCCAATGCAGTTGGCATTGCAGGCAGGTGAGGTTGGCACCGGGCATTCCCATCTTTCCAGGAAAAAGTTACGCGCGGCAGGACATGTATACGTGAGGCAACAATTCTCAGCCAGGTGTTTCACCAGCCGGTTATGCGAGTAAGCGCTTAATAAACGTTCAACACCACTTTGTATCCTGTCATTGTCGTATCCCCCGCATTCCTGTCGGATGTCCTGCTCGATGCGGACTGCAGGTACAAAAAATTCGTTGTTATGCCATCCCGCGGCAGTATAACAAAACAGTGGGAGCGTAGGCGCATCGGGCAATGTTTCATAAGCGGCGAGGAATAAACCCGTATGGGCTGGGGGAATAAAAGCGGCAACCGCCCATCCTTTCTCGCACAAGCGCATGGCCCCGGTCACTACGTCTATGCCGATACCACGCCTTCCCGGGAGTTCATAAAGATTCCCGCCTTCCGGCAGCCTGATCCAGTCCTCTTCGGGAATGGGAAACGCGTCCCAACCGGAACGTCCCACAGCGTACAAGGTTTCATCCTCGAAGATATTACCCTTGCCATCTGAGTATAATAAATATGGAGCGTGCGATAACATTCGTTCTTAGTTGATCGATGGTCGTTGTTCGTTCGAGGGGACAAACGAGTGTTCATTCAAACGTTGGCTGCACCACTCATTGAAAGCTGGTTCATTTTCTATATCGGACTCTTCCTGCATGATCTCCGCCTGTATGAGACGGTCATTCTTAAAATCGATCGTGAGCAAACCGTCCTTTACCATGGCGTTGTTCAGTTCAAACCACTTGATGGTCCGTCCAAATAATCCTGGTTGTTTGATAAATGTATCCTTGAATTCGATGGTCTTGTCTTTTTTAGCCTCGTACTCCATGTAGGACATCAGGATGAAGAAACAGGAGATCCAGGGATAACCGGCCACCCACCACCCGATCACCAGGAACATCAGGGCGAATGGTTTGAAGTTAATTTTATCTGTCCTGACAAAATGGTTCAGGATGGTTGCTACGATAACGACCGCGGCGTAAAACACCAGTTTGTTATTTTCATGCAGGCCACCAACATAAGCCAGCAATAACGCGGCGATGATCATGATGAAACTACTCATCAGCGTGATCGCTTTCTTACGCGAATTGAAGATCGTTATTGAGTATCTTGTCCGCATCAGCTGTTCGCTTTCACCAAAAGGTTACACATCCTGAATAATAACCGGGCGCCCACATTCGCATTCCAGTCGCTTTCACCCACGCCGATCTCCACCAGGTCAAAACCGATGAGTTGTTTACCGCTGGCCACCAGTTTTTTAAAGAGGTACATCACCTGCTCCGTTTCAAATCCACCCTGGACCGGTGTACCCGTACCGGGGCAGAGCTTGGGATCCAGTCCATCGATATCAAAACTGATATGCACTTTTTCCGGCAGTTTACTAATGATCTCGTCCACGATATTCTTCCAGCTCTCACCTTCATAGACACGTTCTTTGATCTGCTGATCGAAGAATGTATGTACCCGGTCTCCCTGTTGTTTCGCGAAATTGAATTCACCTTCGGAGAAATCGCGGATACCCACCTGCACCAATTTGGTGAGGGCCGGTATCTCTTTTAAAGCATTGTACATCACGGAGGCGTGTGAGTACACAAATCCTTCATAGCCCTCCCGGAAATCACAGTGCGCGTCCACCTGGAGAATGCCAAACTCGCCGTGCTTTTCTGCCTGGGCCCTGAAATAACCCAATGGCGTGCTGTGGTCGCCGCCCAGGAGTGCAACGAGTTTATTCTTTGCTAGCAAATCCCTCGTTTGCTCGTACACCCAATTGTTCATGAACTTGCTGCCCTCGTTAATATCCTTCAGGCTTTTGCACATGAACTGGTTCTTCTCTACCTCGTCTCCCTTAGAGATGTAATCGATATAGAGTTCGGCTTCCTTGCGCAGGTAGTCGCTCTTGAGTAAGATCTTTTTATCCGGCGGCTTCATATAAAAGCCCTGTTTCCAACCGTCGGTTGTGTCCGGATCGAATAGGTCCACCTGCAAACTGCCTTTGAAAACATGTTCGGGTGCGCGCGAGGTACCTGCGCCATAACTCACCGTCACTTCCCAGGGAACAGGCAGGATCACTAAACGGGCGTCTTCCTCGGAAAAGGGTAAACCGAAAATGTTGTTATTGGGATTTCCGACTGAATTAGGGTCAAAGTTCGAGAGATCGGTAGGCATAAATTTTCTAAAGGGGTGCAATTTAAGCCAAAGGCTGTAACGTGGCGTTTGTTTTTGATTGCCGGGCCACTGTTAGTGCTCAATGAGCTTGCATCCCGCCGCCGCCGGGACTTAAAAAGGACATGATCTTTTTAAAGACATTGTTCTGGCGGTAGACGCCACTATGCCCCAATCCTTTGGTAATGAAGAATTCAACGTTCGGTAACTGAAGTTGCTGTACCGGCAGGATGTCACAAAAAGGACAAACCTTGTCCTCTTCGTCATGGATCCACAATACCGGCGCGTGGATACGCTGTATGGCCCGCTTCACCGAATAGAAGTCGATCGGTTGCTTGCCAACCTCAACGAGCAGGTGTTCAAAATCCGTCCTTACCTTTTTCGGCACCGACACAAAGCGGAAGAAATTATCGATCGCTGACGACGTTTCCGTGGTGGGCGCGATCAATACCAGCTTTCGCTGTTCCTGGTGCGGAAGCTGTTCAAACGCGAGCGCGGTGGAGAGCCCGCCTAGTGAGTGCGCCATGATACTGAAGAAAGGTCCGAACAGTGTTTCCGCTTTTAATATCACGCGGCTGTAATCTAGTGCGTTGATCGTTTTGCCATCACTGGTGCCGTGGCCCGGCGCGTCAAAAGCGAAGACCTCAAATCCCGCACGCGTCAACGGAACCATATACCGGTCGAACCGGTAACTGCAACTGTCGAAGCCGTGGACGATAAGGATTTTCCTACTGTTCGGTTGATCCGGGACCCATTTCCAGCCATGAACGCTTAAGCCGTTGAAATCAAAATGAAGTTTGTTTGCCTGCTCAAATACCGGCGGTGCTTTGCGCCGGGGCTTACCGCTATAAGGTGTGCAGAACAAATGAAAAACAGATTGAGCCGCCTTGCGGGAGGAGAGCAGCGCCAGCGCACGGAATTTGGTGTTGTAATAAGCCATTGCGATTCTTTGCGCTAACTTCATCTTCATAAGATTCAAAGATATGCAGGTTGTTATCATTGGTACGGGCAACGCGGCCACGGTGTTTGGGAGATTGATGCGGGAAAAGGGGCATCACATCGTCCAGGTGTATGGCCGCGATATATTAAAAGCCGAAGCATTAGCCGGGCTATTGCACGCGACCGCGGTGGGTGACCTTGCTTCTATCACGCGCAACGCGGATGTTTACCTGGTGGCTGTTGCAGACAAGGCGGTTGCGGAGATCACGCAACAGTTGGATATCAACGACCACCTGGTATTACATACCACTGCGTCCCTTTCAAAACATGTTCTAAAAGAAGTGAGCAGGCGGTATGGTGTGCTCTATCCACTGCAGAGCCTGCGAAGAGAAATGAGTCTGCAAACACCCATCCCGCTTCTGGTTGACGGAAATACGGCGGAAGTAACCTTAGAAATTGAATCATTCGCTGCCAGTTTATCAAATTCGGTCACTCGCGCTGATGACCAGACAAGGGTGAAGCTTCATGTTGCAGCGGTATTTGCCTGTAATTTCACCAATTATATGTACCTGCAGAGCGCAAAATTCTGTGGACAGGAAGGATTGGATTTCTCCCTGCTCCAACCGCTGATCGAAGAAACAGCAGGGCGCCTTCGCGAGTTTGCACCTGCCGAAGTATTTACCGGTCCTGCGGTACGGGGCGATATGGAAACAGTAAATAAACACCTCAGTCTCCTGGAGGCTTACCCGGAATTGCATGGCTTATACAAGGAATTAACGAATAAGATCATCCATACGAATGCGCGTCATTGAGTTTCTGCTGAACCTGGTCGGGTGGTTCCAGATTGTCCTGGGGTGCACGTTGGCCGGTGCATTGGTGGCCGGGGCGGTATATTATTTTGACCATGGGGCTGGGAGGGTAACGGGGATTATTCTGGTGCCGGCCGGATTTATCATGGGTGCTTTTTGGGCAACGCGTATCTGGATCAGGCATGGTACGACCGAATGGCTCTCCGGGATCCGTCAGGTACAATAAAAAATAATCCCCGTCGGATGAAACCGAACGGGGATTTTGTTATGAGCAAGCAACCGATCACATAATTGTGAGTCACAATATGCAAACTTTCCCTGAAACTAACAAGGGTTCGTAAGGTTTTTTTTCCGTGTTTCGACCATAGTTTTTAAAATGGGTGGCGGAATGGCGCCCTGTTTTAGATACTTTTGCAGCCAGAACGACAAGCGGAATATGTACACGATTAAGATCAAATTTGAGCAGAAAGGCCTTGAACCTGTTACACTTGAGAACGTTGCCCCGGGCGATTCACTGCTGGAGATCTGCCTGGATAACGATATCGACCTTCACCATAATTGCGGCGGCGTCTGCGCTTGCACCACCTGCCACCTGTATATAGATAAGGGAATGGAACATATTGAAGAGCTCACTGATAAGGAGGAGGATTTTATTGACCGTGCGGTGAATCCAAGGCTTAATTCGAGACTGGGATGCCAGAGCGTGCTCCTGGATGGAGAAGGAACGGTGGAGGTGACCTTGCCTGACCAGAGCCAGTTTCTGGGGGAATAGGGAGGTGAATGGTGAATAGTGAAGGGTGACAAAGGGCCGAGTATTACAGCCAAGTAAACAACATAACAATGAGTCATTTTGAGCCGCCGATCAACTGGTCAGACTACGAGGATATCGCGCTGAAGTTATACGAACGATTTGGAGATGAATTCAACGAAGGCCGCATTTACCGGGTACGTTTTACCGACCTGCTGGAATGGGTGCTTGAAATTCCCCGCTTTGAGGGAAAGAGGGAAGAAAGCAACGAAGGCCATCTTGAAATGATCCAAAGCGCCTGGGTATATGAATGGCGCGACAACCAGAAATAATGCCGATGGAGAATATCCTCGCCCGCTTCAAAGCCATTAGCACTTTTGTTTTCGATATGGACGGTGTACTCACCGACGGCTCCCTGTGGATCATGCCAGGCGGAACCTGGGTGAGGAAAATGAATATCCGTGACGGCTATGCTTTGCAACTCGCGGTAAAAAAGGGGTACCGGGTACTAGTGATCTCGGGGAGTAATTCCGATGAAGTGAGCGGCCGTCTCGCGAAACTGGGTATTACGGAAGTTCATATGAAAGTGAACGATAAAGCCGCCCTGCTGAACGAATACCTTGGGAAAAACAATCTTCAGCCGGCCGAAGTGCTTTGCATGGGTGATGATATCCCTGACCTGGGCATGCTTCAGCTCTCCGGCCTTGCCTGTTGTCCAGCCGATGCGGCCACGGAGATCAAGGAAGTCTCTGCATATATTTCTCCGATCAATGGTGGCGAAGGTTGTGTGAGAGATGTTATTGAAAAGGTACTGAAGATTCGCAGGAACTGGAATAACGATACGACCGTCCCCGCCACGTAATCTTTCCGGGGTTTCTTAAACCACTATCTTATTTTCGCCGGGTGAAATTGCTCTATGGATTTGCAAAACTGGTACGTTGGCCCAACCTCGTATTCATCGCGCTTACGCAGCTGCTGTTCTTTTACTGCGTAGTGAAACCGGAATTCCAGGCCGCAGGGGGGCGGATGCCCAACCTGGAGCCACCATATATCTGGTGGATGATCACAGCTTCGGTGCTAATCGCGGCCGCGGGTTATATCATCAACGATTATTTCGACCTGAACATCGATCGCATCAACAAACCGGAAAAACTGGTAGTGGAGCGGGTGATCAAAAGAAGATGGACGATCGCCTGGCATCTTATACTGAGTGTCGTGGGTGTCTTCATCGGTATATACGTAGACTGGAAGACCAACGTCCGTTTCCTGGGACTGGCTAACCTGGGCTGCGTGGTACTGCTCTTTGTTTATTCTATCTCCCTGAAGAAGAAGCCGCTTTCCGGTAACATACTTATCTCGTTGCTGACAGCATGGACTATTCTGGTGATCAGCTGGTGTGAATTTAACCAGCTGGATGATATCGATCCTGTTTTCGATGCCGGGAGGATCATCAAGCTTTCCATCTTATACGCTGGGTTCGCGTTCATCATTTCGCTCATCCGGGAGGTGGTAAAAGACATGGAAGATGTTGAAGGCGACCGTAAGTACGGCTGCAGGACAATGCCTATCGTCTGGGGAATAAATGTATCGAAGACGTTTACTGCCGTATGGCTGATCGTCTTGATCGTAGCGGTGGTGATCATCCAGGTGTACTCGGTGCTACGCTTCGAGTGGTGGCTGAGCGTGCTCTATTCCGTATTAATGATATTGGCGCCTTTGGCCTGGATATTCCGAAATCTTTTCAAAGCGCGATCACCAAAGGATTTTCACCGGTTGAGTTCAATGATCAAGCTCGTGATGCTCACGGGCATCCTTTCCATTTTGTTTTTAAAATTCTACAGCTAGGATATGGAACCTATTGTACTGGCTTCGCAATCGCCCAGGAGAAAGCTATTGCTGGAATGGGCCGAAATACCTTTCCAGATCGTTGTCCAATTCACAGATGAAAGTTTCCCGGAAGGAATGCCGCCGGAGGAAGTGCCGGTGCATATTGCCAGGCAGAAGGCCATCGCGGTTAAGAAACACCTGGAGGGTGCTTATCATGGTCGCCACGCCAGTGGAATTGTACTGGCGGCGGATACTGTGGTGGTGCTGGGAGAGGAGATCATTAACAAACCCTGCGACCTGGAAGACGCCGTCAACATGCTGGAAAAGTTATCCGGTCGCGTACACCGCGTGATCACCGGCGTAGTGATACTTGCCGGGGAAGAAGAACACAACTTCGCGGACATTACGGAAGTAGAGTTTCATCCGCTGACGCCGGAACAGATCAGGTTCTACGTGGAGAAATACAAACCATTAGACAAGGCGGGCGCCTATGCCATACAGGAATGGATCGGCGTGACAGGCATCAAACGCATTACCGGCGATTTCTATAACGTGATGGGCCTCCCGGTGAGCAGGGTGGTGCAGGCACTCCAGCGAATCAATTCCTGATACTTATCGATCAAAAATGATGCGTTGTACCAAAACAATGTTTGGATGCAAATGCTTCACGCTACGGACTGCCGTTTTTACATTAGCGGTCAACCCTGACCCATGAATGAGCGCCTGCTGCAATTCATATGGCAGTTCCAGTATTACAACAAACACCAGCTGAGCACTGACGAAGGCGAAGACCTGCAGGTGCTGCGGGCCGGGGAGTTCAACCGCAACCAGGGTCCTGATTTTCTCAACGGCGTGGTAAAGGTGGGTGGTACTACATGGATCGGGAACATTGAACTACATGTAAAGGCTTCCGACTGGGAACGTCACCGCCACTCGGAAGATCCGAACTATCGCAACGTGATACTGCACGTGGTATGGGAAAATGATCTGCAGATCGGTAGCACCGCTACGTTCTCACTCAGGGAAAGGGTGCCAAAGGTACTACTGGAAAGATATAGTCAATTGATGCAGGCTTCGCTTGGACAGGCCTGCCGGGGATTCCTGCCTGCGCTCGAATCGGTAGCATGGGTGGCCTGGAAAGAGCGATTGGTTGCAGAGCGCCTGGAGCAACGGTCACAAAAAGTGTATTTACTCCTGGACCAGGCCAACCACCATTGGGAAGAGGTGCTGTGGTGGATGTTGGCCGCCAATTTTGGCATCAAGGTGAACAGCGAAGCTTTCGAGGCTACGGCGCGATCCCTCCCGTTGACCTTAATGGCAAGGCATAAGCACTTGTTGCAGCAGGTCGAAGCGCTGTTGCTTGGCCAGGCCAACCTGCTGAACGGTACTTTCGAAGACAGCTACCCCAAAATGCTACAGCGGGAATACCGCTTCCTGAAAAAGAAATACGGGCTCGTTCCACACCAGGTAATGCCGCATTTCCTGCGTATGCGACCGGCCAATTTCCCAACGATACGTCTCGCGCAGCTGGCCGCGTTGCTGCACCAGTCAACCCATTTGTTTTCGCGCCTGCGGGAGATCGGTGACACAAAACAGTTATTGCAACTATTGGATGTAACTGCCAACGATTACTGGCACTATCATTACTGTTTCGATGAACCCACCGAATACAAACCCAAGAAACTTGGAAGACAAATGGCGGAAAACATCATCATCAATACAATAGCGCCCCTGCTGTTCGCCTATGGGGGTTATACCGGGCAGGAAATTTATAAAGACAAGGCGATAAGTTTCCTGCAGCATATTCCCGGTGAGGATAATTCCATTACACGTCAATGGAGGGCCGCTGGCGTGGAGAATCCTTCCGCTTTCGATTCGCAGGCATTAGTGGAACTGACGCATAATTATTGCGAATGCCAACGATGCCTGGAATGCGCGGTTGGAAATAAAGTGCTGAAGGACGCGTGACCTACCCGGCCGGCGGGAAGAGTTTTTGAACCAGGGCAAGTATCTCCGGTTCCTCGAGCGGTTTGTGCAGGAATTCGGCAATGTATTGGTTGCCTTCCGCGCGCTCCACGTCTTCCGGGTTGAGTGATGAGCTCAGCATAACGATCACGTACTTTCCTTTTTCTTCTTCCGGCAGTTTCTCGTATGCCTCCATAAAATCCCAGCCGGTCATCACCGGCATATTGATATCGAGCAGGATGAGGCCGGGGCAGGGAGGCTGCTTCATCGCAGAGTAATCACCTTTGCAACTCAGGAAATCCAGCGCCGTTACAGCGGACTGCATTACTTCGATATTCGCGTCAATGCCGGCGTTACGGATGATGAAACTGTTGATATAATTTGTGGCCACGTCGTCATCGATCAAAAGAATACAATCGAGTCCTGCAAATTTTTGCATTTACGCTACGTTGATGGTAAAATAAAAAGTACTTCCCTTGCCATATTCGGAATCCACCCATATTTTCCCGTTGTGCATGGCGGCGATCTTACTGCACTGGGAAAGGCCGATGCCTGTGCCGTCGTACTCACTGCGCAGGTGAAGCCGTTGGAAGATGACAAAGATCTTTTCCCAGGACTCTTTCTTTATCCCGATGCCATTATCCTTTACCGCGAAATTCCATCCCTGCCCGTTCTCGCTGGCAGAAACAGTCACCTCGGGCGTTTTGCCTTTTTCCTGGAACTTGATCGCGTTGTTGATCAGGTTCTGCAACAACATTTTTAATTCGACCGGATAGGCTTTCAGCGTAGGAAGATTCTCATAATTGACCTTAACGTCCTTTTCGCGGATGAGTGCCCCGATGTCAGCGATGATATCCCTCACCAGCTTGTTGCAGTCAACCATTTCCGGCTGGTGATTGGTGCCGATCCGGCTGTAATCGAGCAGCGCTTTGATCAGGTGCCGCATCCTGTCGGAAGCTTCCGTGATAAAAGTCAGGTATTTGATCCCTTCGGCGTCCAGCTTGTCTTTATACGAGTTGTTCAACAGCTTCACAAATCCCGACACCGTGTTCAGGGGTTCCTGCAAATCATGCGAAGCGACGTAGGCAAACTGTTCGAGTTCCCGGTTCTTGCGTTTTAATTCTTCGGTATATACGTTCAGGCGTTCCTGGGTTTCCTGTCTTTCATTGATGCCCGTCTCCAGCTTTTCGGACATATCGTTGAACGCATTCGCCAGCACGCCTATCTCATCGCGTGAGTACACTTTCGCCCTCGTCCTGAAATTTCCCTGGGCGAACGCGGCAGAAGCGCGAATGATCTCGCGCAATCCTCTTTGGATACCCCTGCTGAGGAAAATAGCTAGGATAAGTCCTGATATTTCAACGGTGAGGGCGATGATGAACAATAACTTTAAAACAAGGTCTTCCAGCCAACGTGACCCTTCCCCCAGGGTATAAGAAAAATCATCTTCGAGTTTGGTGAGCGTAGTATTGATCGGTGCGATCCTGTTGAGCAACGCGTTGATCCTTTCCTGTGAAGGAGCAGTGGCATTGATCTCCATGTGCAGGCTGTCACCAATAGGAAGAAGTTGCAGTATGTAATGGTCGGCCTGGGTCCAGATCTGTATCGCCTTGCTGATATAAGACACATCGCTGAACCTGCGGAAAAGGTGGATCATGCCTTCCACATCATCCGGGTGGTTGCGTCCCTGGATCAATCCCTGTTTGACGATGTCCCAATCCGGATCTGGCTTTGACATCTCTGACCGGGCTTTGTTGTCGCCCAGCGGCACCTCCATATGTTCGCGGTACTTGAGATAGTCTTCTTCGTTATGATGGACTGCATACCGCGAAAGATGATAGATCGCGTCTTTCTGTGCTTTCGACCAGAGCCCTTCGCCGCCAACATAAGCCCGTACGGATGACAGCGTGTTTATTGAGAAGAAAAGGGTGAGGAGCTCTATGCCGATCAGGAGCGCCATGATACCAACCGTGAAATACAGTTTTTTTGCAATAGAAACATTCCTCATCCATTGGAGTAACGACAGTTTACCCATAAGTCCTGGAGAAGCCGGTTGGTGTGCTCTAAAGATATATAAAAACGATTACCGTTCACGCCGTTCCAAATCCTGCAAACTTCCCAAAGCATTGTAAAATCCGGTAAGGGCAAACCTCGCAATACGCGAAACATGTTAACTTCACCCCGTTTATGCATGCTCACCCTATTATTCCTGTCAGCAAAGCCGAAGCAGTTCGTTTACCTTACCGTGATACCGGGCATTTCCAGGGCATCGTGACTGATTATCTTGACAGCGATCCAAAGCTGGCGGCCTTCTACACATACCAGCCGGACGTTGCTGGTTTCAAAAAGGCGATCGAGGACAGGAGGTCGTATGCTTATCCCAGGGAACAGTTGTTAGATGCACTGGAAAAACAGTATGAGTCTTTGGATGCTCCGGAAGGCGTGAAGCGCAACCTGCAACTGCTTAGAAACAGCAATTGCTTTACCATTACTACCGCACACCAACCGAATGTTTTTACCGGGCCCCTATACTTCGTTTATAAGATCCTGCACACGATACAGCTTACCGAATGGGCAAAGCGATCACAGCCCGATTTTGATTTTGTGCCCGTCTTTTTTATGGGTAGTGAGGATGCTGACCTGGATGAATTGGGTCATTTTACTGTTGAAGGCAAGCGTTACCAATGGAAGACGAAACAGTCAGGTGCTGTCGGGAGAATGAAAGTTGATAAAGCGTTTCTGCAGCTGATCACTGAACTGGAAGGGCAGGTGGCGGTGCATCCGTTTGGAGCGGAACTGGTGACGTTGCTTCACAAGGCATACAGGGAGGGAGCCAGTATACAGGATTGCACATTACGATTGGTGAATGCGTTGTTTGGTGCATATGGCCTGGTGGTGCTCATTCCCGACGATCCTGCACTGAAACAACTGTTCCAACGCGTTGCCTCAAAGGAATTGAAGGAGCAATTCTCTCATCGCGCGGTTGCAACAACGGTAGCTGATTTGGGAAAAACATATAAAGTGCAGGCAGGGGGCAGGGAGTTGAACCTGTTTTACCTGTTGAATGATCAGCGGGAGCGGTTGGAATTGCAAAACGGGAAATATAAGGTACCCGCGCTGGGGCTTGAATTTACACCGGCTGAAATATTAGCCGAACTGGAGCAACACCCGGAGCGCTTTAGTCCGAACGTGATCTTGCGGGGCGTGTTCCAGGAGATGATCCTTCCCAATGTCGCCTTTATTGGCGGAGGTGGCGAGATCGCCTACTGGCTGGAATTGAAGAATGTGTTCAGGCAGGCAGAAGTGCCGTATCCTGTGCTGGTGTTGCGCAACTCATTCCTGGTGATCAATGAAGAACAACGGTCACGGCTGGATGCGCTTGGTTTTGGGATCCCGGATATATTTAAAAACACCAACGATTTACTCAATGACTATGTTCGACGCGAATCTTTTAATAAGATATCCCTCAGCGAAGAAAAAGGCGAACTGAATAGTTTTTACCAGCAGCTCCACGAATCCGTACTCGCGACCGATGTATCATTGGCCGAACATGTCAACGCCTTGCAGGCG
>JAJTCI010000278.1 GCA_021323155.1 Chitinophagaceae bacterium
TTAATTCAACACCATCCGCCGGTCACCTGCAAAATAATCTTTTATCCAGGCAGTGATGGCGTCCACCCATAACGGGTGAACATTCATGCAGGGAATGAGTGTGAAAGACTCGCCTCCGGATTCCATGAAACTGTGTTTGCCTTCTTCGGCGATCTCCTCCAGTGTCTCGAGGCAGTCACTCACGAATGCCGGGCACACAATGATGAGTTTCTTCACGCCTTCTTTTGGCAATTCCGTCAGCCGGGCAGCCGTATAAGGAGTCAGCCATGGGTCTCTTCCCAGGCGTGACTGGAAAGTCAGCTCCACTTTTTCCTTCGGGAGGTTGAGTTTTTGCATCACCAGTTCCATTGTTTTGAAACACTGGTGCCTGTAGCAGAACTCGTGCGCCGGAGAAGCCACGTGGCAGCAATCGTTGACCTTGAGGCAATGCGATCCCGTTACGTCACACTTCGTGATGTGGCGCTCGGGGATGCCGTGATAGCTGAAAAGGATCTTATCGTATTCCTGGTCAAGGAATGGGCGCATACTTTCGGCCAGGGCGTTGATGTATATCTCTTCTTTGTAATAAGGCTTGATGGTGGTTAGTTGGAACGGGTAGTTGTTTTTGCGGTGTTCGTCTTTCACCTGTTCCACAGCGGTCTCGTAGCTGGACATCGCGTAATGCGGGTACAGGGGCAGCAGGACCACTTCTTTCAGGGCAGGGTTTTGGGCCAGTTTGCGTAGTACGTCTTCCGTAGAAGGATTCCCGTAGCGCATATTGATCTCCACCACCGAATCGAAGTTCTTTTGTACGGCCTGCTGGAGGTCTTTGGTCAGCTGGATCAGCGGCGAGCCGTTCTCCGTCCAAATGGACTGGTAAGCTTTGGCCGATCTCGGTGCCCGGAATGGGACGATCAGTCCTTTTACCAGCAAAGCACGCTTCCAGTACGGCGAATCGATCACCCTTTCATCCATCAGGAACTCGGTCAGGTAACGCTTTACGTCTTTCACGGAGGTAGAATCGGGCGAACCGAGATTCATCAGGAGGATGGCTTTGTCAGGATTCATAATGTGGCGGCAAAAATATGTAAGAACCGCTTATACCACGGTAATAGAAACATGACACACAAATGACAGTGACAATGATTCAAATCATAAAAGCGGGGGCGCGCTAATTTACTTTTGCGCCAAGGCATATATCACAGGAAGACTCAATGGATCTCAACCACTTTTTCATCGCAGGCATCAACTACCGTAAATCCGACGCGTCGGTGCGCGGCCAGTTCGCGATCAATAACGATCAATACCTATCAATATTAAAGAAAGCTCCCATATATGGCCTGAAAGAGCTGTTCATCCTTTCCACCTGCAACAGGACGGAGATCTATGGTTTTGCCGCGACAGCGGACGACCTGGTCAACCTGCTTTGTTCCGAGACGGCGGGCGACGTGGAAGATTTCAAACGTTCCGCTTATATACGGACCGGCATGGACGCGATCACGCATATCTTCCAGGTGGGTGCCGGGCTTGATTCGCAGATACTCGGCGATTACGAGATCGTGGGGCAGTTGAAATGCGCCGCGAAGTTCGCCAAGGAGTATGGCTTCATCGGCGCGTTCAGTGAAAGGCTCATCAACTCGGTATTACAGGGGTCTAAGCAGATCAAGAATTCCACGCAACTGAGCAGCGGGACGGTCTCCGTATCATTCGCCGCCGTTCAATATATAAGGAACCATGTGCCCGATGCGCACCTGAAGCAGATCCTTTTGCTGGGCGTGGGAAAGATCGGTTGCAATACCTGCCGCAACATGGTTGACTACCTAGGTACGAAGAATATCACCCTTATCAATCGTTCGCCGGAAAAAGCCACTGTGCTGGCACGGGAGCTGGACCTTAGATACGCACCCGCCGATACGCTGGAGGAAGAAATTAATAAAGCAGACATCATACTCGTGGCTACCAATGCTACCGAGCCCACCATACTCGAATCGCATGTAAAGTACAGCAGCGCAAAACTGATCATCGACCTTTCCATCCCGTATAACGTAGAGGAAGCGGTAATGGGACTTTCCCATGTACAGGTGGTAAATGTTGATGAGCTTTCGAAGATGAAAGATGAGACGCTGAAGATGCGGGAAGCAGAGATCCCGAAAGCAAAAGCGATCATCTCGACATTGATGACCGAGTTCGCAGGATGGTGCGAGATGCGCAGGCACGCACCCATGCTCAAAGACCTAAAAATAAAACTGCGTGAATTATATGGCCATCCGCTATACCTGTCAAAGGTGAACGCCTGCCAGAAAACGCTCGACAACCAGATACAACAGCTCGTCAACGAAACAGCAGGCAAAGTAAAAACAGAGAACCAGCGCGGCTGTCAATACATTGCAGCCATCAATGAATTCATAAGTGCACAGGCGAGTTAATGGCACCAAAAATCTTAAGAATAGGCACAAGGGATAGCCAGCTGGCGGTATGGCAGGCTACACTGGTACAAAACCTTCTCAAAGAGAATGGAGTCGCTTCGGAATTGGTGTACATCAAAAGCGAGGGCGATATCGACACCGTCACGCCTTTATACGAACTGGGTGTGCAGGGTGTATTTACGAAAGCACTGGACGCGGCGTTGCTGAGCAAACGAATTGACCTGGCCGTGCATTCGATGAAGGATGTGCCTACACAACTCGCGAAGGGCATTACGCAAGCCGCGGTACTTGAACGCGCTTCACACAAAGACATCATCGTTTATAAAGACAACAGGGATTTCCTGGATGACCGGGATTCAAGGGCCATCGTTGGTACCAGTAGTATCCGCCGGATCGCGCAATGGCTGCACCGGTATCCCAACCACCAGGCGGAAAACCTGCGCGGCAACGTCAATACACGTTTGCGCAAGCTGGCAGAGAGCAACTGGCAAGGCGCGATATTCGCCGCCGCAGGACTGGAAAGGATCGGCTTGAGACCGGACAATTCCCTGGAACTCGACTGGATGCTGCCTGCCCCGGCGCAGGGCGCGATCATGATCGTCTGCCGTAAAGACGATACCAATGCATACTTGTCCTGCCAGCCTTTTAACCATGGTGACACGGCATTGTGTACACGCATAGAAAGGGATTTCCTTCGCACTTTAATGGGTGGATGCTCTACGCCTATCAGCGCCTTGGCGGAATTGCTCGATGGGCAGGTGGTGCTGAAGGGAAATATCACCACTACCGACGGAAGGGATGCCGTCAATATTGAAAGGTCAGCGAAATGGTCCGCAGCTGCAGATCTCGGCGTCATTGCCGCGAAAGAGATACTGGCTTCCGGTGGACAAGCGATCGCGGACCGCATTAAACAAAAAGGATCCATCGATGCCGGAATATAAATTACTCAGCACCCGCGGGCTCGATCCTTCCCTTATACAGGA
>JAJTCI010000279.1 GCA_021323155.1 Chitinophagaceae bacterium
TGGATATAACCGAGGTGCGGTTCGATCTTCCGGATGGTCTCGCCGTTGAGCGTGATTACAAGATGCAGTACGCCATGCGTGGCAGGATGCTGGGGGCCGACGTTGATCACCAGTTCACCTTCGCCATCAACTGCGGAAGTGGTATCGTTTAATATTTGCGTTTCGGTGAACATCGTCAGAGTTTGATCATATTGATGGGGTCCTCGAAGTCTTTTCTCAGCGGGTAACCTTCAAAATCATCGGTTAGGATCAGCTTTCTCAGGTCGGGGTGATTGAGAAAATTCACACCAAACAATTCGTACACCTCGCGCTCATGGAACTCCGCGGTTCTCCATATATCACACACGGTTTCGATCTCGGGCGTATCGCGGTTCAGTTGCGCCTTCACCACGATATTGAGTTGCCGGTTTTTCGTGGATGAAAGGTGATATACCATCGTGAGATGCGTTTTCCAGTCGATACACGTGAGGCAGAAGAGATAGTCGAAAGCAAATGCGGGTGTCCTTAAGTTTTGCGCCAGCATTTTCCAGTCATTCGCGGCGATGGTAATATTCAGCCACTCACCGGTCTCGTCATATGTCGCCGTTGGCAGTAAAGCTGAAATATATTGTTTGATCTCTTCGTTCATTGCTTCTTTTTATACCGCTTCTTTGCTATTGGCGCGGATCTGCGCCCTGGTCCATCCCATTTTTATTTTTTCCTGTAATGCGATCAGCGCATGTAGTAACGCTTCGGGTCTGGGGGGGCAGCCGGGAATGTATACGTCAACCGGGATCACGTGGTCCGCACCCTTCACTACTGAGTAGGTGTTATAGAAGAAAGGGCCGCCGCTGATAGCACAGGCCCCCATGGCCACCACGTATTTCGGATCGGCCATCTGGTCGTATAATCTTTTCAGTACGGGCGCCATTTTGTTTACGATCGTTCCCGCGATGATGATCACGTCCGCCTGGCGGGGTGTGGCGCGGGCCACTTCGAAACCGAAACGGGAGAAATCATATTTGGCCGAGGCGGTGCTCATCATTTCGATGCCGCAGCAACTGGTAGCGAATGTCAGGGGCCACAGCGAGTTGGACCTGGCCCAATTGACGATGTCGTTGAATGTGCCGGCGACGATCCCTCCGCCCGGCGTCTCGATTATCTGGCCGGGGAAGTCTTTGTTCTGTTCTATGATTTCCTTCCTTACATCCATTTCAGTGCTCCTTTTTTATGCGCGTACAGAAAGCCCATGAATAATATGAAAACAAAAATGAATATTTCCACCAGGGCTACCATGCCCATCTCCTTCACCACAACCGCCCAGGGATACATGAATATCAGCTCCACATCGAATATCAGGAACAATAAAGCGAAGAGATAATAGCCAACGTTAAACTGGTGCCATGGGGAGGTGCTGGTAGGTATACCGCACTCGTAGGGCTGTCCTTTTTGGGGATTCTTGCTGCCTTTGACCAGTAGTTTACCGATGAAAATGCCGCCGGCGGAAAATACGACAGCAGCAACGATCAATGTAAGGAGGTATATCGCCATAATAAGGCCGATTTTATGCCTGAATATAGTTATTATTTCAAACCACCCCATTTGATGTTAACGGGGCTGTTGAAAAGCCTGTCGAGGTGGTGAAAGTAGGGTGTGATGGGAGGTGCAGAACTAACCTAAATCAGGTAAGAAACTGTTATTTGTCAGATACTGATATAAATGCAAAGCAGGGTCACCCGTCGGACAGCGTATTATTCTAATGTATGGGAATTTATAAATGCCGAAGCGTTGTCAATCAGCATAGTTACTCCGTGGAGTTCCAGCCAGCATTTTGTCTTCAGGGGATCGGTTAAAAAAATTTGACTTTAACGGTCGGCAGCAATACATTTGCAGCCTTCGGGGAATTAGCTCAGTTGGCTGGCGTCCCGCAGGAGTGCGGGAAGGTCACCGGTTCGGAGAAATAAATGTGATAGTAAGGGGAATTAGCTCAGTTGGCTAGAGCGCTTGCATGGCATGCAAGAGGTCACCGGTTCGACTCCGGTATTCTCCACAAAAATCAGACTTCTAGTTACTGGAAGTCTTTTTAATTTGCATTATACTCAAAGTCCACCTAGTTAAAATGAGAACGGATACAGGACTTGAATAGGAAAACATGATCAACGCACCCAGCCCTTTTTCTTACACAAATCATAACCCTTCTCCAGGGCTTCCTTTACCTGCTCCGCGACCTCTTCGTCCATTTTCTTAATATGAAAACAGGATTTTCCTTTCAGGCATTTCAATAGTTCGGGATGAAGCTCGGATTTCAGTTCCGGTGCCATATACACCGGCATAAAATAGAATCCTACATATCCTTTTTGTACCAGTGCGCCACTGAACCAGACCTCGTCCATTTTGCGGCCATTCACCTCAGCGGGTTCTTTCGACACCAGCGAAGCCTGCCCGTCCTTGCCACCCAGCTTTTGGATGGATCCTTTTGCAAAAGGATCCATCAACTTCACCAGTTCCTTAAATACATGCACCAGTTTCGGCTGGCCAGCTGATTTATCCTCGTACTTGATCGAATATTCTTTTTTGGAAGATTTTGCCGGTGTGGTGGTTTTCTTCACCGCTTTTTTGGAGGCTGCTTTTTTTACGTTTGTTTTTTTCGCGGCATTCTTTTTCGGAGCGGTTTTTTTTGCTGTAGCTTTTGCCATGGCAGGTTGATTTTGGAAGTCAAAATAACTCATTTCTCCCATTGGCTTTGCATCCGCCGCACACGATCTTCCAGTTTTTCGGAAGACAGGTTTTCCCGCATGCTGTCTACCTTGATCGGGAAGCAGAAAGGGGTGAGCCTTTCCGGAAATGTGATCACGATCTTGGAATTGCTGATGCGGGAAAGCGAATCCCTCAGGCGCTGCTCTTCCATCTGTTGGTCGAATACTTCCTGGTAAGCCTGCCGCAACAGGATATTACTGGCATCGTATTCCGCGAGCACCTTAAATATCAGGGAAGCGGAAGATTGCAAATGCCTGGCTTTTTTGTGTTCGCCGGGGTAGCCCTGGAAGACAAGCCCGCCGATCACCGCGATGTCACGGAATTTACGCTTGGCCATCTCCACTGAATTCACGCTTCGCTGGATATCGAGCAAAAGCTCATCGGTCGTAAAGAGATCGTACACGTTGGTGTCGTCAACAGGTATCGGCTGATCACTTAATAACTCGAAACCATAATCGTTCATCGCGATAGAAAATGTAATGGGCGTGATGCGGCTGATGCGGAAAGCCAGCAACGCCGCCATGGATTCATGCACCAGCCGGCCTTCGAAAGGATAGGCGAACAGGTGATAACCATCCCTGGTTTCGATCTGTTCGATCAGCAGTTCGTTCGCTTTGGGAATGTGCGACA
>JAJTCI010000280.1 GCA_021323155.1 Chitinophagaceae bacterium
TTTCGCCATGCTCGAGAACAAAGTAGCGAAACGACCAAGGAAAAAACACGGCAACATCCCGCTCTAGCAGTACATTGACCATAATCATTGGTACATTTAGTACATGAAACAGCTTTCCCTGGCGATCCTGTTCGTGCTCGGTTGTTTTGCAGCCTTTGCGCAGGATCAACCATTCCGCTTTGCTTTCCTCAGCGATACGCATATCGGTTCCCCCAATGGCAGCTCGGAAGAAGACCTGAGAAGGGCGGTGGCCGATATCAATGGCATGACCGGTCTCGACTTCGTGGTGCTGACGGGTGACATCACCGAGTTGGGTACCAACAACGAATTGAAACGCGCCAAGCAACTCCTCGACAGCCTGCGCATCCCTTACTATATCATACCGGGCAACCACGACACCGGGTGGAGCGAAACCGGTGGCGCGGGCTTCAGCAACACTTTCGGCAGTGACCGCTTTGCGTTCGACCACAAAGGCATCCGGTTTATCGGTTGCGCATCGGGACCGTATGTCCGCATGAGCGATGGACACGTGCCCCGCTCGGCCATACTATGGATAGACAGTATTTTAAACAACACCACGCCGGAACAACCCATCGTTTTCCTGAATCATTATCCCATTGACAATGGCCTTGACAACTGGTACGAGATCACGGATCGCTTAAAGACAAAGAACACCATCGCGATACTCTGTGGTCATGGCCACGCCAACAGGAAGATGAATTTTGAAGGCATCCCCGGCGTGATGGGCAGATCGAACCTGCGCGCGAAAGCAAAGGTTGGCGGCTTCAACATCGTAGAGGTGACAGCAGGGAATATGCAGTTCTCTGAGCATACACACAATGGAATAACAGCAGCTCCATGGGCGTCGGTGGTAACAGGCATCAAAAAAGAAAACAAAGAATACCCGCGACCCGATTATAGCATCAACACAAAATATCCCCGCACCAAACAAAAATGGGTCTATCATTCGGCGGCCAATGTGATCTCCACCCCGGCAACCATCAAAGACCTCGTGGTGTTCGGGAACCAGGATGGAAGGTTCGAGGCATTGTCCGTTAAGAATGGCAAACGTAAATGGACATTCATGACCGGTGCTGCCATTTATTCTTCCCCGGCGGTCACCAGTAACAGGATCGTTTTTGCATCGGCAGACAGCAACGTGTATTGCCTGGATACAAAAGGAAAACTTGTATGGCGATTCAAGGCGAATGCCGCGGTACTCGGTTCGCCTTATATCAATGGAGACACTGTGTTCATCGGTTCCAGCGATCACAGCTTTCGCGCGCTTAACCTGCAAACCGGGAAACAGATCTGGCAATTCGATGGTCTGAACGGGCCGGTGGTGAGCACACCACTGCATTATAACGGCTTGATCGTGTTTGGCGCCTGGGATAGGCATTTATACGCATTGCGATCTTCTGATGGCACCCTCGCATGGAAGTGGACAAACGGTTCTTCCGTCATCAATTTCTCACCGGCCTCCTGTATACCGGTGGCGCATGATGGCGTCATTTATATCGTTGCACCCGACCGCTACCTCACCGCTATCGATGCTGCCAGCGGGACAACGCTATGGCGGACGAATGAATCCACCGTGAGGGAATCGATCGGCATATCACAGGATGGTACTATGATATATGGAAAGACGATGAATGATACCATTGTCGCATTCAAAACAGGAAGAACGAAAGCACTTGCCTGGAAACTCCACTGTGGTTTTGGATATGAACACGTACCCTCGATGCTGGTAGAGGATCACAATAACATCTACTTCGGCACTAAGAATGGCGTGGTATACTCGGTCGATAACAACGGCACCAAGGTCAATTGGGCGCATAAGATCGACAACTCCATGGTGAATACCGTCCGCCTGGTAGACAAACAACACCTCGTTGTTGCAACGATGGACGGGAAAGTGGCCTTATTACGCTTAAAAGAATAGCCACGAGTGCTTTATTGCCGCTTTGGTAAGGTTATTGCGGCCTTACTGGTCTCAATTAATCACCAAACCAGTTTTATTCATGAAAACGATCGCATTGCTTGCTATTGCAGCAGTACTGGCCACCTCCTGCGCGGAGTCAAAAACACCGCAGGAAGAAGCCGACATTAAGCGTATGGATTCCATTTCCCAGTGAAAAAGCAACTCAGTTTATTTACACTGGCCGCACTGGTCATGGTATTGGTGACAGTGTCATCGTTCCAGCAAAAAGACAAAGAAAACAAAGGCAAGGGAAACAAGGAACAGCCCAAAGACAATAAAGGCAAGGGCCAGGATAAAGACGATGCCGACAAAGGCAAGGGGAATGATAAGGGCAACGACAAAGGCAATGGCAATAACAAGGATAAAGACAACGAGGGCAACAATGGCAACGGTAACGATAAGGATAACAAAGGCCGCAACAAAGCCATTACCGATGACGGTTACCGCTGGGATAATGAGACTTTCAAAGACAGGAACGATATCCGCAAGGGCCAGGATAAAGTGACCATCTGCCATAAATTCAACCGCGCCGACGAACCTGCGGTGACCATCCGTGTTTCTGCCGCAGCACTGAAAGCGCACATGGGACATGGTGACGTTCAGGGTGACTGTCCAGCCGTAACCAATACCCGTTTCAGCGACGGCTTCCTGAAACAACGCACCGATTACTACACGTTACTCAGCGAGAGCCAGGAGCAGGTAATATACAGCCAGTCGATACTGGACTACGCTTTACAAAGACTCACCGGAGTGAAGACCCAATACCTCACACTTCAGAACAGTAATGTACCCGCCGCGGACCTCGAGCGCAAGCGATTGGTGGTAGTGGAACTGGAAGACAATGTCTCCCTCCTCCGGACCCTCGTAGGCGTTACAGCAAATCTGGTCGCCAATAAATTAGTACAATAACAGGCCTTCCTGGAAAAAAGTAATGGGAGCCCTTGGGCTCCTTTTTCTTTTTGTATCCCAGCCCATTATGCCCGTTTTCCGCCTCAATACCGGGTTTCCGCACCAAACGGGCGCCAGAAACAACGCTTCCCAATACTAAATTATTTAGTAATATTGTACTAATGTGGATGGGACAAGCTAAGACGGATATTATTGCCCGGCTGCGGCAGGATGTGCTCCTGTTGCAGGGGTTCAAACCTGCCACCAATTCAGGTGGACGGCACTTCTTTCCTTTGCCCCTCCGCCAGGCGTTTCCGAATGCCGCATTTCCGCTAGCCGCCTTGCATGAGTTCATTTATCATTCACCGGAAAACAAAGCAGCATCATCGGGGTTTATTTCCGGGATCGCTTCCGCGCTCACCACCAAAGGCGGCGCCCTGCTCTGGATCGGTGCCGCGGCTACGGTCTTCCCGCCTGCGTTAACGGCGTTTGGTATCACACCGGAAAAGATCATCTTCCTGCATACCAGGAATGAAAAAGAGAAGACATGGGCGATGGAAGAAGCCCTGCGATGTGAAGGATTGTGCGCGGTGATCGCCGACATCAAAGAGATCAGTTTTACCGAAAGCCGGAAGTTTCAACTGGCGATGGAACAAAGCGGTGTCACCGCATTCTTAATGCGCAACAACCCGAAGAATATCGCCACCTCCGCCGTTACCCGCTGGAAGATCACACCGGTAAAAACAAACAATGACCCATTACCCGGCGTTGGCTTCCCCTGCTGGAACGTGGAATTACAGAAAGTACGCAACGGCAAACCAGGTAACTGGGAGTTGGAATGGAAGGCTCGCAAGTTCAGCCTTGCACATCAGCAAGGGGAAAAGCTAGAACAACCATTGAAAAAAATTGTGTGAGATGGGAAAGCGTTATGTGAGTATCTGGTTCCCGCAACTGGCCACTGATTGTTTCAGTTTACGCAATACCGGGTTGAGAAAAATACCTTTTGTCTTAAGATCGCCCGTGCATGGCAGGATGATCATCACCGCTGCCAACGCGCCGGCGCAGCAAAGCGGGATCTACCCAGGTATGGCCCTGGCCGATGCGCGGGTGATCGAACCATCGCTACAGGTAATGGATGACAGGCCGGGGTTGAATGAAAAAATATTACAACGTATCGCCGCATGGTGCATTCGTTTTACGCCGGTTGCGGCGGTAGACCCACCGGATGGCCTCCTGCTCGACGCTACCGGTTGCGCGCACCTGTGGCGGGGAGATGCCAATTATCTGAAGGATATCATCCGGAAGATACATGCGAAAGGATTTTCTTCAAGGGCGGCGATGGCCGATACCATTGGTGCCGCCTGGGCAGTGGCCCGCTCTGTGAAAGGATCAGTAGTAATTCCTCCCGGGAAACACATCGACGCATTGGTGTCTTTGCCCCCGGAAATGCTGCGGTTGGATGCCACCATCGTGGAACGGTTGCACAAACTCGGCCTCACCCGTATACAAAACCTGGTGGCGATGCCACGTGCTGCTTTACGGCGCCGCTTTGGCCCTCAATTGATCGAACGCCTCAACCATGCGTTCGGAACAGCGGAAGAATTTATCCAGCCTGTTTACCCGCCCCGTTCCTACGAAGAAAGATTACCCTGCCTGGAACCTATCCTCCGCATCGAAGGGGTTACCATCGCGCTCGATCGGTTGCTTGAAGCATTATGTAAGAAACTGAACCAGGAAGGAAAAGGAATACGAAGCGCGTTATTCACCGGGCACAGGACCGATGGCCGGACAGTGCAGGTAGACATCACCACACTTTCACCTTCGCTCAACTTCAAACACCTGGTGCACCTGTTTGAATTAAAATTTCCAACGTTTGAACCTGGCCCCGGCATAGAACTCTTCCTGCTTGAAGCAACGAAAGTGGAAACGTATTTACCGGTGCAACAGGAAGCATGGAAAGAATCAACGGCTTTCAATAGAACCGCGCTATCGGAACTGGCCGACCGTCTCGCGGGTAAACTGGGCAGCCAGGCCATCAGTCGTTACCTGCCGGATGAACATTACTGGCCGGAACGTTCATTCAAAAAAGCCGCGTCATTGCATGAACAATCCACTACCACCTGGCGACTGGACCAACCCAGGCCGATCGAACTCCTGCCTTCCCCCGAGCGGATCGAAGTGACGGCACCCATACCTGATTATCCGCCAATGATGTTCCGCTACAAAGGAAAACTCCATAAGATCATCAAAGCCGATGGTCCTGAACGCATCGAACAGGAATGGTGGATACAGGAAGGAAGGCATCGCGATTATTACACGGTAGAAGATGAAGCAGGCGCGCGTTACTGGCTGTTTCGCTCCGGGCATTACGACGCGGAGAAAACTTATGATTGGTTCATTCATGGCTTCTTTGCTTAA
>JAJTCI010000281.1 GCA_021323155.1 Chitinophagaceae bacterium
TCCGAATATCGTATTGTCCACGATATTGTTGATGACGGCCACATTGCGGCTGTTCTGCACTTTAATCCCCGCCATATCTTCAGTACTCGAAGCACCGGTATTGATCACCTTAAATCCGTCTATGGTCACGTCATCTGATGTGACCGTGATCACTTCGTATTTTTTCTCACCATCTATTACCGGGTGGTTCTCCCCTTTCAGGTAAATTCTCCGGTTGACAGTGATATTCTTTTCGGCGTAACGGCCACCTTCCACGATGACCGTGTCGCCATCCTTCGCCGCTGCGATGGCAGCGGTTATGGTTGTATATGTTTGTTGCTGTCCTACCCGGACGGTTCCGGCGAACAGCTCCGGGCAGGCAAGCAACAACAGCAATATATAACTGAATTGTTTCATTTGCTGACTTCGTTCCAGCTGGTTTCAGTACCAGGATGTTGACCCGCGACTTGCAGGAGTGCTTCCTTTGAGCTAAAAGCCGCGATGTCGCCACCCATGGGGGTTTTTAAAGCGGTACTCTTATAAAGCAATGCTGAGTTGACATTTACCAGCTGGCCTTCGCCGGCGAAATCCACGAGGTATGTGTTCGCGATATTGGAGCTCACCTCGGCATCTGATTTAAGAAATTCCAGCAGGCAATGGCTGTCGTCGAATTTAAAGACCTTACCTTTTTTTGTGACCAGCTCGCCCCCGAATCTTTTGTCGCTGATCGTCATCTTACATGCGTAACAGTTATCCGTTCCGAATTTAATTGATTCGGCCTCGGTACTGCAGGATTGCAACGACAGTAAACAGCAAACCGCCGCAGCCGTAACCGTCGTCGTCATCTTTTTGTTCTTCTTTGATCTCCGGAATTCAAGAATACCAAGTGCCAGCGTGATCGCGCCAACGCCAAGGAAGATCCAACCGCCCGTGGCGGGCATTGAATATGCGCTGAAGTTCAGTAGTTGCTTATAACCGATCAGGGGCGGCTGATACGCCATGCCCGGCACTTTAATGGCCGCAGTCTCGTCGAGGTTATGGCCATAGTCGTATTCCCATTTCCAGAAGTCGTACATCGAAACGACGCCGAACACCAGGTAGAGCGCGAGGAGAATGTACAGGAGCTTTTTCCTTCCAATGATGGCTACAGCAGCAAACAAAACGGCGAAGGCGCCGATGATATATGGCAGGATCCTGAATTCGAAAAAGTCATCTGTATGCAGCGTTTTCATGCCGATATAATGGTTCAGGCCATTGATGATGTCTACATTCCCCGCCAGCCCGTCGGGATTGATCACCAGTTGTAATCCTTCCGGGTATTGCGGTGCTACCAGGTCGATCGTCCAAAGCGGAACGAAAAGTACCACGGCCAGCCCGGCCGCGCACAGCAATAAAACAATCCTTGACATATTCCCGAGCCTGTTGTCTTTCTTGTTCTTCATCATCTGGTGTTTTCGGCAGTCTTGCAGTTGCCATTATTTTTTTGCTGGTGGCAGGAGAACCGCGTCTACCACGTGCACGATGCCATTGGAGGCGGGCACTGAAGCAATGATGGTCGCGGTGCCATTCAACATGATCTTACCATCCTTTACGCTCACGGTAATATTATCGCCATTGACCATGCCCAGCACCTGGCCATCGGTGAAGTACTCTGTTTTCAATGAAGAGGTGGTCACATGGTATTGGAGTATGTTTTGAAGGTCTGCTTTTTTCTCATTAGTCATCAGCTCGTCCAGGGTGGCCTTTGGCACCTTGTCGAACGCCGCGTTAACGGGAGCGAATACAGTGAATGGTCCCGCATTGGAGAGCGCAGTCACCAGTTCGGCCTGCTTCAACGCAGCCACCAGTGTCGTATGGTCCTTAGATCCGACCGCCACTTTTACCACGTCTTTTTGTGATTCATCATCGCTTACTGCTTCCTGGCCGCCAGCGGTGGCAGCATCACCATTTGAGGAGGTAGTTGATTCCTGTGTATTGCAGGAAATTAAGATCACCAGGGAAATCGCGAAAAAAGACCTGAGTAACTGTTTCATGTGTCAAAATTTGAGGGTGATTGAAGAAGCATCCCGCCAACAGGCGGGATGCTAATTATTGGTACAATGAAAAACTACTTACGTGTGGTGGCGCTGTCTGCTTTCGGTATGTTGGTACCCGTACTGAACGAGATGGGTACATTGCTTCCCGCAGGTGAAACTCTTAGATATCCCTGCATCTCCTGGTGCAATGCGGAGCAGAAATCGGTACAGTAGTAAGGGAATATACCCACCCTGTCCGGTTTCCACATCAATGTCTGTGTCTCGCCTGGCATCACCAGGATCTCCGCGTTGTTAGCGCCCTTGATGGCGAAGCCATGCGGAACGTCCCAATCCTGCTCCAGGTTGGTTACGTGGAAATAGACTTCGTCACCCAGCTTAACTCCTTCGATATTATCCGGTGTGAGGTGAGAACGTATCGCCGTCATATACACATGCACTTTGTTACCCTGCCTTACCACCTTGGTCTCTTTCTCGCCCTTGGCTACATACGGGTGGTTGTTCTCGCCGATCTTGTAGAATTTCACGCTGTTCTTCTGGATCAGCGCGGCCGGGATCGCTTCCGCGTAATGTGGCTCGCCGGTTGTAGGGAAGTCAAGGATCAGTTTCATCTTATCACCGGTAATATCATACAACTGCGCGCTTTGTGTTAGTTCCGGCCCAGTGGGGAGGTAACGGTCCTTGGTAATCTTATTATACGCGATCACGTACTTCCCGTGTGGCTTCGCTGTTGGTCCGCCCGGTACTGATAAGTGACCGATCGAATAATAGGTAGGCACCCTGTCGAGTACTTTCAGATCCTTTACATTCCATTTTACGATCTCGGATGACACAAAGAAGGATGTGTAAGCATTCCCTTTGTTGTCGAACTCGGTGTGCAAAGGACCAAGGCCTGGCTTCTGCACTTCACCATGTAACACTGCTTCGTATTTCAGAACAGGGATTCCATCATATGAACCGTCAAAGGTCTTGTTGGCGATCGCTTGTTGGATCTTTGTAAATGAGAATACCGGGAGCGTAGCGGCCAGCTTTCCACTGCCAACGATGTATTCCCCGGTAGGATCGGTATCGCAACCGTGCGGCGATTTAGGACAAGGCATCATATAGACCATGTCAGGACATTCTTTGGGATCCAGCATTAGCACTTCCGTCATGATCGTGGAAGTGGCGGTATGGGTTTTATCGTCGTACACATTATGCGCGTAGCGCACCGGTACTTTTTTTCCTTTACCCGCGCGTGCATATTCCTGTGCTTTCTTCCAGTTGATGGCCATGATAAAGTCCTTGTCTTTCGCGCTGGCGTTCACCTCCAGCAGGGTATTGGCCTGTTCAGTATTGTAACAGCTG
>JAJTCI010000282.1 GCA_021323155.1 Chitinophagaceae bacterium
GGTTAAAGGTCTCGGTACCATCCAAAGCCAAGCGCAGGATCGGCACCGACTTCGAACTCACCGACACCATCAAGCGCGACCTGGACGAGGTAGTGCTCACCGCCAACGCCACCGCCATCGACAAACGCATCGTCGATCTCTCTTTCCCTGCCACCATCAACATCCTCGCCATCCAGCGCGGCGACGTATACATCGTACCCAAGGGGTCTACGCGATTACAGGAGAACGATGTGATCACGGTGCTGGCGGAGGATAATGACGCGCTGGAGCAGTTCTCGAGGTGCTTGGGGATTCAGACCTCACCTCTCGATCTCCTCTCCTAAAGGAAGAGGAGAGGCCCGGCAGTATTTATCTATCAGCTATTGTGCTAACAAACTTTCACTATATCGGATCCATACAATCCATCACCCGCCTCGCCAGCGCAGCACAGACCTTTGCCTCTTTGCACCCGGTGCGAACGGCGTTCAGCCGGGCAGGCTTTGCGTCTATGCCCCTTTGCGTCTTTGCGTGAAACTCGCCGCTCTTTCTGCGCAGCAGATACCTTTGCGCCTTTGCCCTCTTACCTGCTTTGCGTGAAACAGATTCTCTCTGCGAATGAGAATCTCTCCTTGCAACCAGGCAGGCAGGTTCCCAAACTTCCTTATTTCTTATTTTTTGTTTCTTATTTCTTATTCCCATCCGCCGTTAACTCACCCATTCCCCTTCTTCACTCAAAAATCCACCCCCTCTTCCGCCCCAGTCTGTATCTTACCCACCTAATTACGGTTGAATGATACGAGCCCTGCTTGTGGACGACGAGCCCAATAACCTGGAAAACCTTGCCTTCTTATTAGAGAACGATTGCGCCGGCGTGACCGTAGTGGGTAAGGTGACCAGTGCCGCGGCGGCACGGAACTTTCTGCAGCAGGATAACGCCGATGTGATCTTCCTCGATATCGAAATGCCCGGCGAGAACGGCTTCGACTTACTGGCCAGCTTACCTGAACGCAGGCAACGCGTGGTCTTCGTCACCGCCTATAACGAATACGCGATACAAGCCATCAAGGCCAGCGCGCTGGACTACCTGCTGAAACCGGTGAAGATAGAAGAGCTGCAGCTGGCAGTAGAAAAACTCGAATTGGCATTGTCTGCCAGGACCGGTGAAGACCAGAACCGCAACCTGCTGGACCATTTGCTGGAAACAGTACAACGGCGTGAGCTTCCAAAAAAGATCGCGCTGCCACAACTGGGCGGCATCAATTTTATAGAAGTAGATGATATCGTTTCATTGCAGGCGGATAGCAACTACACCATCATCCACCTGGCCAGCATGCAGAAACTGGTGATCAGCAAAACGCTCAAAGAGTTCGAGGAACTGCTTGATCCAAAACAGTTCACCCGTATACACAAATCGTATATCGTGAACCTGAGGTATATTAAGGAATACAGCACCAACGATGGTGGTATAGTAAAGATGACTGACGGCAATCAATGGAGCATCAGCAGGAGACAACTGGACGGCTTTATAGAAAAAATGAAACAATCCAGCCTCATGTTCGGTAAATGACACACATGTTTTATACCTTCTCCGCATAAACCCCCAAACACTTGCGGTTAACCTGTACCCTTTTGATCATTCTTATGGTGCAGCTCGCCAGGTCACAACCGGCGGGCTACACGGCTTACACCGTGAAGGATGGGTTGCCCAGCAACCAGGTTTACCAGTGCGCAGAAGACAACGATGGTTTCCTGTGGGTAGCCACCGATGCCGGTATCGCGCGCTTTGATGGCAAATATTTCCAGGTCTTCACCATCCAGCAAGGCTTACCCGACAACGAAGTGTTGCACGTGGTAAAAGATACTGATGGAACTATATGGGTAAACTGCCTGCGCCAGAGCCCCGCTTATTTCGACGCACAGAAGAACAGGTTCATCAATGCCAGGGAAGACACCAGCCTGGCGAAAGTGTCCGGTACCAGTAACATGCACCTACTCCCGGTGCCGGGCGGGGGAGTAATGTACTTTAATGAATCAGGTTCTTTTGTCTTCCGGAACCGGAAACTGGTAGATCATGGTGGCCGCACTCACCAGCTTTTCATCAGGACCAGGAACGATGGTTCACAACTGGTGGCGGGCAGCGTGCTCAGGCCCGGGAAACAGGAGGCCGATCTCTGGCTGTATCATTACAGGAACAGGCGGGCCACAGACAGTGTAATACTCAAACAATCCTTCGGACGCTTTCCATATTACTCCAGCGGTGGGGGCCGCCTGCACGTCTTTTCCATGCGATCGGGAAAGGCATACGTATACTCGGATTTCAGCAACGCCTCAGGCCCCGACAGGATTGACAGCATCACGATACCGGAGCCTTATTTTTCTTTTTCTTTTGCCCCGGGCGTGGTTTTCCTGGTCAGCGACTCCGCCACCATCTACGTCTTTGACCAGCAAACCCTGCAACCGCTTTACACCATCAAAGGCGACTTCCTGCCGAACGGTTTCTACCTGGACAGGAAGGGGAACCAGTGGATCGGCACCGTAGATAAAGGACTGCTTGTACGCAGGAAGCAACAGCTCGGCCAGGTGAAACTTCCGGCCAATTACTCCCGGGCCAATTTCTTCAGCGTAACAAGAAGAAATGGCGCCTTGCTTGCGGGCAACTATTATGGCTCGGTGGTGGAAACGGGAAACGGGTTGTTCAAAGAACACCTGGTTACAAAAAAAACCCCTTCACGCATCCGGAAAATACTGATCGCTCACAATAAGGTGTTTACCATATCAGAAGACGGGGTATATATCAATTATACGATTCCCGTCATGAATACACCGAACCCCGATGTTGCCAAGGGAAAGACCGGCATGGTATACAACGACAGCCTGCTGGTGATCGGTTCATTCTCCAGTTTCCTGTTCATAGACAGCCGCAGCGGCAAACTAGTGGAAACACACCGTTATAAAAGAGTGACCTGCCTGGACAGGACTGCCGGCGGCGTGATTTACTTCGGCTCTACGGATGGGCTTTACCGTTTTCATATGGCATCACGCAGTTTTGAAAGCCTTGCGAAGCTGCACGTCACTTTTAATGAAAGGATCTCCGCGGTGGCCGTCACCCCTGATCAACTGGTATGGGTAGCCACTTCCGGTAACGGTATCGTTGTGATGAGAAATGACACGCCCCTGGCGCATATCACTACACGTGATGGCATCATTAGTAATGGCGGAAGAAGCATAACCGCCGGCCAGGTTGGCCAGGTATGGCTGGGCACCGCCGTAGGCCTGAGTATGATCCGGTACAAAGAGACAAACGGTGAGTTCGATTACTCCATCCAGAACCTCACCGTCAATGACGGCCTGGCGGGAAACGAGGTCAACGAGATGTTCT
>JAJTCI010000283.1 GCA_021323155.1 Chitinophagaceae bacterium
TCATTGACTTGCAACAGTATCCTGTTCTTCTTACTTTTAAGTATTTCAAGTGCGGCGGGATGGAATTCTTTTGCGATCAACACTTCAAAGAAGATTTCATTTATCGCATTGGCGGTCTCCGCATCGATCGTTCCATTACTGACCAGTACGCCTCCAAACGCACTCTCCGGATCACCTGCGAGTGCGGCTTCCCAGCATTCTCTTACCGACTCCCGAGCAGCGATACCGCAGACGTTGGTATGCTTGATGATCGCAAAACAGGTCTCACTGAACTCCTCAATCAACTGCAGTGCGGCATCAACGTCTACAAGATTATTGTAAGAAAGTTCTTTACCATGCAATTGCTTAAATACATCATCAAGATTGCCAAAAAACACCGCTGCCTGGTGCGGGTTCTCACCATAACGCAATGCCTTTGCGTTTTTACTGGTATTGGCCTCCAGGCGACTATCACTATTAAAATAATTACTGATCGCGATATCATAATGCATCACTACCTCAAATGCCCTTGCGGCGAATGCTTTTCTTTCGGCGAGTGTAGTCTGGCCACGTTGCTCTTCGAGCAACCTGGATAGGGAAGCGTATTGTTCTTTGTCCGCAACGACCAACACGTCTTTGTGGTTTTTCGCGGCTGCCCGAATCATCGAGGGGCCACCCACATCGATCTTTTCAATAATTGCAGCTTCCTCATTGGTAGACCGCAGCGTTTCCTCAAAAGGATACAGGTCTACGATCACCAGGTCGATCTGTGGTATATTGTATTGCTGCATTTCGGCCAGGTCATTGGCTTCTGCTCTCCTGCCCAGTATTCCACCGAACAACACAGGGTGTAGCGTCTTTACCCTTCCTCCTAATATGGAAGGATAAGTGGTGAGGCTTTCTACAGATATGCACGGGATACTATTTTTCTGGAGGAATTCCTGGGTGCCGCCGGTAGAGTAAATAGTGATGCCGAGTTCATGCAGCTTTTTACCAATGACGTCGATGCCATCTTTATAGAATACAGATATGAGCGCCGACTGGATCTTTTTTTGCATCGCCTTATTGATTGGTAGTCACGGCACATTTAAAAGGCGCAGCAAAATTTTGCACCCTGCCGTGAACTGGTTACAGGTCCATTTCAAATGCACCCTGGTCAGGTACCGAATGGTGCCGCAAATGTAGGCTGTCGCAATCTTTTTTCCAGAGTCGAATTTTCCAGGAAGGATTACTGGAATCGAATACCAGCAGGTCAAAATCGTAGGCCCGCGTTAGTTGATCGATATAGAGTTGGGGGTTGCGGGTGACAACGATCACATTGATGCGCACCCGGTTTGCTGTTGAAGAAGAATTAACAGGACCATCAATTATTGCCACACGAACATTTTGGCTGGCGATCATATTACTATCGATCGCCACCGAATGCAGGTTACCGGGTGTCACCCGGTGTATGATCCTGGAAGGTCGCAGGTGGTAGTTGATCAATTGTGCATTCCCGTAAAGAGCGCTGTCACCGATAAAAACATACTTATTCCCTTCCATAACGTCAATCGCCATATGCTGGGGCACATTATAAACGATTACTTTCTGTTGGCCCCGCACCCGGGAAATATCTACGCTGCGGATCGCTACATAGCCTCCAAGGAAAGCCAGGCTGGCCACAAACAACCCCTTTTTTTTCCGGATTAACCAGGTGCTGCAACAAATTATCATTGCGTACACCAGTAGCGACTGAAGAACGGTGATCTTGATCCCATCCGTCACCGCGAACGGTAACCGGTCGGTACGCAGGATAAAATCATTCATCAGTCCAATACACCATTCGATCAAACTTCCCCAGGCGGTAGCGATCCCTGGCAGGATCGTGCAGCACAATAACAATATCTCCGAGAACAATATCAAGCCTGACAAAGGAACAATAACAACGTTGGTCAAAAGAAAGAGGTTCGGGAACTGGTGGAAATGGTATAATACCAGGGGCAACGTGAGCAACTGCGCTGCCAGTGTAACACTGGATAACCGCCATAAGTTATTCAGCAGTTTATTCTTAAACCACCACAAATTGCCGAGGTGTTTTGAAAAGGCGACAATACTCAGGACCGCGGCGAACGATAGCTGGAACCCGATATCCCAAAGAAAAAAAGGATTGACCAGGAGCAATATGAATGAGGATACCGCCAACGTGTTATAGATAGATGTTCGCCTGCTCAGCACCTCCCCTCCGACAATACAGGTGAACATAACTGCGGAACGTAGTATTGAAGGCACCGCGCCGGCGATAAACGTGAACATCCAAAGCACTAAAATGACTATGGCTGGCCGGAGTACCAGTACTAATTGCCGCCTTCTAAATGGATGAAAAAGCCAAAGCATCGCACCATAGATCATACCGAGGTGCAAGCCACTGATAGCAATAATGTGGACCACGCCTGTGTTACTATACGACTGCACCAGTTCTTTATCGAGATCCTCGCGGTAGCCGATCAATAGCGCTTCAGCCACCGCAGCTTCATCTTTTCCTTTGATATACCGGCGGATCATCGACAGCACCCAGGCCTTAGTTCGCAGGAGCGTTTGCTGGAACCAATGTTTCTGTGCCGGGGGCAGTAGGTAAAAGTCCCCTTCCCTCAAAAATACCTGGTGATATATATCTCGGAACCCACAGTACTGTTGATAATTGAAGCCGCCGGGGTTACCGGAATTGGTGATCTGCTGCAACGGTCTGCTGATGAATAGCCTTGACCCATAGCCCAGCCCTTGCGGGATATGCCCTTTCTGAAAATAGACCAGTAAGTTGCCGGAAGCCTTCGTTATGGAATCCCCCACAATTGATTCGATACGAGCCAAAGCTTTATACGACCTTTCTTTTTCCGTTAGTGGCTCCAGCAGCCGCACTACAATTGCCTTGTCTCTCGAATAGGTGTGCCCAACCCATAGGCCGTCGTTCGTGATATCTCTTTGCCATACATGACCGGCACCCAGGCTAAAACATATGCATGTCAGCCCAATACCCCCGATCCAGCCATGAGTGAATCGCCTGGACAGCCGCATGAATGGTACGGCCAGGAAACATCCGAAGCCTGTAATGAAAACGATATTAAGCAACCAGGGCGTGGAGGGGAAGTAAAACTGTAGCAGGATGCCTGTAACAAACGGCACCAGTATCCTCAGGAACGGGATTGCCTTCCAGAACGATATACCAAAGTTCTGACGCATTCATTAAGGGCCGGGGTGCGCATCTTAAAGCTACTGTGAGAAAATTGATTTTCCGATTATTCTTTTTCGTGTAGGTTTGCGCAATCTTTCGCTGAAATGAATCAAACGTTATCCTCCAACGAGTCAATTCCATCTAAAAAGAAGAAGATCATCGGGCAGGGTATTGAATTCGACTATTGTTGTGTGCATGGGCTTCTCGCCATTAAGGAATGCGGCTATGAATCGATCATGGTGAACTGCAACCCGGAAACAGTGAGTACGGACTTCGATATGGCCGACAAGCTGTACTTCGAGCCGGTATACTGGGAACATCTTTGGGAGATCGTTGAACTGGAAAAGCCGGATGGCGTTATCGTACAGCTGGGTGGACAAACCG
>JAJTCI010000033.1 GCA_021323155.1 Chitinophagaceae bacterium
GGTGAGCCTGGCAGGATACTGCCTTACTGAAAAACAACCCTCGCCTCAAAAAGCGATCGCCTCCATAGATGGAAACATTTGCCGGTGCACGGGTTACAAGTCGATCGAGCGCGCGGCCGCGAGGGTATCGGCACAATTGCAGGAGCACACATTTGAAGACCGCGTCAGCTTCTTAATTGCGAACAAGATACTGCCCGGGTATTTTTCTTCCATAAAGGAAAAACTGGCGGCGATCCGGACGGCAACAAATGGAGTAGCCCAACCCGATGACTCCGCACGATTTGTTGGTGGTGGCACCGACCTGTATGTGCAACAACACGACGTGATGCCACATGCGCATGTAAACCTGCTGTTTGATAAAAAAGAATTGAACGGCGTATCAGAAAAAGACCGCAAGTGCTTTATCGGTGGTGCAGCAACTGTAACCGATCTTGCCAATGCCAGGTTCCTGTACCCGTACTTTCCCAGGCTCAGTGAATACATCAAGCTCGTCTCATCTACGCCCATCCGGAACATGGCGACCATCGCCGGCAATTTCGTAAACGCCTCACCTATAGGCGACCTGACGATCTTCTTTTTAGCCCTTGATGCCCGTATCGTACTGAATGGCGACGATAAAAAACGGGAATTTAAGTTGAGAGATTTTTATAAAGGATACAAGCAACTCGCTAAGGATCCAGGTGAATTTATTGAACAGGTCTGGTTTTATCTACCGGGTGAAGGCACAAAATTCAATTTCGAAAAAGTGAGCAAACGCACCAACCTGGACATTGCGACTGTGAATTCAGCACTTTATATTAAAACGGATGGAGAGACGATCATTGAAGCTGGCTTATCGGCGGGTGGCGTAGGACCAGTCCCCATGTATCTTAAAAATACCTCGTCGCTGCTGAGTGGGAAAAAACTATCACCAGAACTGGTCCATGATGCGATTGCCGTGGCGCAGGAGGAGATCTCACCCATCAGTGACGCGAGAGGCGCGGCCGAGTACAAGAGGTTGTTGCTTAGCCAATTGATCAAAGCACATTTCATCACCTTGTTTCCCCATATTGAGGTGGAATCGCTGTTATACAAATAAATATGCAGAATATCGACGCATATAACCATGTCAGGGGAGAATCGGTTTACCTGGATGACATTCCTACGATCGCAGGGACACTTTATGGTGCCGTATTCGATTCACCCATCGCGCATGGACATATAAAGCGGCTCGATTTGGAAGAGGCGTTGAAAAGCGAAGGAGTGGTCCGCATTTTTACTTATAAAGACATCCCCGGCGAAAACCAGGTGGGTGGCATCGTACCCGATGAACCTTTACTTGCCGAACATGAGGTCCATTTTTGCGGTATGCCCATCGCCTTCGTGGTGGCTTTTTCCGCGGAAGCCGCTTATGCTGCGGTGAAAAAAGTGAAGGTGGAGATCGACCCCTTGCCAGTGATCACTGATCCGCGCGAAGCCAAAGAGAAAGGTGAATTGATCATTCCTCCACGTACATTTCAAATAGGTGATACCGATGCGGCATGGAAGAAATGCGCGCACATATTCGAAGGTCGTGCTGACAGCAACGGGCAGGAGCACCTTTATATAGAAACGCAAGGGGCCTATGCAGTGCCGATCGAGAATGATGCAATAAAAATATATTCCTCGACGCAAGGTCCTACAGCGGTGCAACGACATGCCGCTGTCGTCCTCAAATTGCCGATGAGCAGGATCGAAGTAGACGTGACACGATTGGGTGGCGGATTTGGCGGTAAAGAAGACCAGGCCACGATCTGGGGAGTGATGTGCGCCCTGGCAACCTACCACCTCAAGAAGCCAGTGAAATATTCGTTGCATCGCATGGAAGATATGCGCATGACAGGCAAGCGGCACCCATATTCCTCGGACTTTAAGATCGGTCTTAGTAAAGATCACAAGATCCTCGCATATGAAGCCACATTCTACCAGAATGCCGGCGCAACAGCCGACCTCTCTCCCGCGGTAATGGAAAGAACGCTTTTTCATTGCACCAACAGCTATTTCGTTCCCAATGTAAAGGCCACCGCTTACAGTTGCCGGACCAACCTTCCTTCCAACACGGCATTCCGCGGCTTTGGTGGCCCCCAGGGAATGTTTGTCATCGAGTCCGCCATCGCGCAAGCCGCGGAAGCATTGGGTGTGCCGGCGAGTGATATTCAACAAAAGAACCTGATAAAAACCGGGGACGAATTTCCCTATGGGCAGAAGGCTGATAGCGAAGCAGTGGAATGCTGGGAACATTCAAAGACCTTGTATAATATTGACCAAATCAGGAAAGACGCCGAACTTTTTAACGCCGCCAACAAACTTTACAAAAAAGGGTTCGCGGTGATGCCTGTTTGTTTTGGCATATCGTTCACCAAAACAATGATGAACCAGGCAAGGGCGCAGGTGCATGTGTACACGGACGGCAGCGTTGCAGTGAGTACCGGTGCTGTTGAAATGGGACAGGGCGTGAATACGAAGATGCTACAGGTAGCTGCGCAGGTTTTCTCACTGCCACCGGCAAGAATAAAGGTGAACTCCACTAATACCTACCGCGTTGCCAATACCTCTCCTTCCGCGGCGAGCGCCACCGCCGATCTTAATGGCAAGGCAACCGAGATCGCCTGTAACGCAATACTCGACCGCTTGAAGCGGGTTGCGGCCGAAGAACTGGGGGCGAAGCCGGGGCAGATCGAGTTGAAAAATGAGATCGTTTTGCTGAAGGGCAAACCAACCGATATCGACTGGAAGAAACTGGTCATGCTCACGTATATGAAACGGATCAGCCTGAGCGAACATGGTCATTATACGCCACCCGGGATTCACTTCGACATGAAGAAAGAAAAAGGCCACCCGTTCGCTTACCATGTCTATGGAACCGCGTTCATTTCCACCACCGTTGACTGTCTCCGCGGCATTTATACGATCGATGCAGTAAAAGTGGTGCACGATTTCGGTCAAAGCATGAACCCGTTGATCGACCTTGGGCAGGTGGAAGGAGGCATTGTACAGGGAATCGGTTGGATGACGATGGAAGAACTCGTGTATGACAAGGAAGGAAGGTTACGCAGCAATGCTTTGTCAACTTACAAAGTGCCGGATATTTACTCGGTGCCGAAGGAGATCGATGTGCATTTCCTCGATACAAAAAAAGAAAACCTGGCCATCCTCCGTTCAAAGGCTGTTGGTGAACCACCGTTGATGTATGGCATCGGTGCTTACTTCGCTTTAAGGAATGCCATTCGCGCATTCAACCCAAACGCCGTGATCCCTTATGATGCGCCATTGACACCAGAGAAAGTACTCATGAGCTTATATAGCGCCGCAGGCGTTCGTCAATCACCTGAAGTTGTTCCCGGCAATGGCTAAACACCGCGCGGTATGGAATTTCATACTTGACAACCTATCGGTTCAAACCCCGGTGATGTTGCTTTATGTACTGCATAGCGCTGGGAGCAGTCCCGGCCGGCAGGGATACTTCATGGCTGTGAATGCACGCAATGAAATGATGGGATCGATCGGGGGCGGAATGATGGAGCATAAATTCGTGGAGCTGGCGAAAGAACGATTAAGCAAAGATGACCTCGCAGAAGCCATCATTAAAAAACAGGTACACGATAAATCTGCAGGCAAAGAACAAAGCGGTATGATCTGCTCCGGAGAGCAAACAGCATTCATGCACCGCTTGACCCACAACGACGTGGAGACGATCAATAAGATTCTAAACGCCTTTGACAGCAGGGAACAGGGAATGCTGGTTATTGACCCATCGGGTATCCACTTTGAAAGTAAGATACCCTCTCGCAGGTATGCTTTTGAAAAGAGCAGCGAAGCCGTATGGAGATACGAAGAACATATAGGTCACCGTGAACGCATCCACATCATCGGGGGCGGGCACTGCGCACTGGCTTTGTCCAGGTTAATGCGAATGCTGGGCTTTTGCGTTTACGTTTACGAAGACCGGCCCGGATTGAATACGCTGGAGCAAAACGAGTGGGCAGATAAGAAAATAATTGTTGACGGATACGAAGGGCTGGCAAAGGAAATAGACAATGTTCCGGAGGATTACATCGTCATCATGACATTTGGCTACCGCACCGATGACATCGCATTAAGGGCGCTCCTCCATAGAAATTTCAAATACCTCGGCTTGCTCGGTAGCAAGAAGAAGATCGAAAAAATGTTTACCGACTACCGCGTGGAAGGATGGAGCGAGCAAAAACTCGCGTCTATACATGCGCCGGTGGGGTTGAACATCAAGAGTGAAACCCCGGAAGAGATCGCGGTGAGCATCGCTGCGGAAATCATTAAAATAAAAAACAATGCTGATCAGGATCGTTAAGATGAGATTTCGCGAAGACATGATCGATACATTCCTGCAGTTCTTCAACGAGCGGAAACAGATCATCCGGAATTTCGCGGGCTGCCACCACCTGGAACTCTGGCGTGATACCAATGAACGCGATATATTCTTTACCTACAGCCATTGGGAAAGTGCGTCAGCGCTCGATCATTACCGGTATTCGGACTTTTTCAAAGAGACCTGGACCTTCACTAAGCAACATTTCTCCGCAAAAGCGGAAGCCTACAGCATCGAGCAGGTGGTGGTGGAACGCTGAAAACTACCCGGATCACTTATCTTTAGTGCAATGAGGTCCATTTTACGATCGCTGAAATTCATTTACTCGATTTATGGGTTCCTGTTGTTCGCGGTCTGCGTAATCCTTGCTGTACCCACCACGCTTTTTTGCACGTTGTTCGGCAAAGTCCGTGGCGGCAATATGATGTACCGGAGTTATGGCTTCTTCTTCCACGCCTGGTATTTCTTTACAGGGATCCGCCATAAGGATATTTATGAAGGCGATGAAGACCGGTCCAGGCAATACATTTTTGTAGCCAACCACATTTCCTACCTGGATATCCCACCCGTGTTCCTTGCCATTCACCAGCCCGTACGCATCCTGGGTAAATACGAAATGGTAAGGGTGCCCATATTCGGATGGATCTACCGGATAGCGGTAGTTCTGGTCGATCGCAGCAGCCCCGAAGCCCGCGCCAGGAGTGTAAGAGCGCTGCGCTCCGCGTTAAGGAAAAATGTGTCGATCTTTATTTTCCCGGAAGGCACGCTGAACGAAACCGGCGAACCATTGAAAGAATTCTACGACGGCGCATTCCGCCTGGCTATTGAAATGCAAACCCCCATCAAACCCCTGCTGTTTGTTGATACAGTCGATCGACTGCACTACACTACTATCTTCGGCCTTACGCCAGGCGCCAGCCGCGTCATCCATCTGCCGGAAATCCCTGTAGCAGGACTTTCAATGAGCGATGTGAAGGCGCTTAAACAAAACGTCCATGATGTTATGGAAACGGGCCTACGGAAATACCGCAGTTATGCCCCACCGGTAAAGAACCCTGCCTGAGCGCCACGACAATCTGCGCTTCTTCTGCTGCTTTTGCCGCCTAAACCCATTCAGCTATCTTCGTTTTCCTGATGAGCAATCCCGAAAGCAATACCGGTTTATTCGACCAGGCAGCCAAAGACAGCCTGTACGCGGAGGTGATCATCCCATTGGCGCTACCGAAGAATTATACCTGGGAGATACCAGCGCGTTTTCGTGAGGTCACCCAACCCGGGGTTCGTGTTGAGGTAGTGTTGGGGAAGAATAAAAAATATTCGGGGATCGTGAAAACGATCAGCTCCCACAAACCGGAATCTTTCAAGCCAAAGGAAATTTTGAATGTGCTTGACAGGGATCCTTTGGTTTACCCCGAACAGCTTTCACTCTGGCAATGGATGGCTCGTTACTATATGTGCAGTGAAGGCGAAGTGATGCAGGCGGCGATACCCGCCAACCTGAAACTCTCCAGCGAAACCATACTCATCTGGAACGAGGAATTCGGGGATGATTATACCAGCCTGAATGACGAGGAATACCTGGTGGCGGAAGCACTGGACATGAAAAAGGAGCTCCGGCTTTCAGAGGTGCAGCAGTTGTTAGATGCTTCGCACGTTTACCCCGTGATCAAGAAACTGATAGAAAAGAATGTCTGCTATGTGTGGGAAAACCTCCAGGAGAAGTACAAAGAGAAGAAGGAAACCTACCTGCGGTTAAACCCTGAATATAATAACGAAGATAAATTATCCGATCTGCTGAACAACTGGAGCAGGGCGCCAAAACAAATGGAACTGCTGCTCTCCTACCTCCACCTTGTAAAATCGGAGGGAGAAGTAACTCAACCCCAATTACTCAAGAAATCGAATGCGACCGCCGCGCAACTGAAAGGGCTGGTGGAAAAGAAAATACTTATAACAGAAAAACGGGCCACTGATCGCATCAAGGGACTTCCGAAAGACCTGAATATCGACTTTGAATTGTCCCCGGCGCAACGCCAGGCCGCAACCGAGGTGCAAGCGGTTTTCAGGGAAAAACAGGTCTGCCTGTTACACGGTGTGACGTCTAGCGGAAAAACGCAGATATACATCGAAAAAATTGCCGAGCATATCGCGAACGGCAAACAGGTATTGTATATGCTTCCGGAGATCGCCCTCACCGCGCAAATGATCCGGAGACTACAGAAACATTTCGGCGGTCATATAGCCATCTATCATTCTAAATTCAACGCCAATGAGCGTGTGGAAATATGGAATAAGGTGAAGTCCGGTGAAGTGAAGGCAGTACTCGGCGCACGGTCTTCTTTATTTCTGCCCTTTAAAGACCTGGGGCTCGTGATCATAGATGAAGAGCACGACGCCTCGTTCAAGCAACAGGATCCCGCTCCCCGTTACCATGGCAGGGACGCGGCTGTTTATTATGCCTCGCTATTCAACGCGAAAGTATTACTGGGCAGCGCCACGCCTTCGGTTGAAAGCTATTTTAACTGCCAACAGGGAAAATATGGTCTTGTAAAGCTGAATGAACGATTTGGCCAGGTGCGCATGCCCGTCATCCAGCTGGTAGATGTAAAGACGGTACAAGCAAAGCAGAAAGGCAAGATCGTGGTAACCCCGCAACTTACTGAAGCCATAGCAGGCGCGCTGGCCGAGAATAAACAGGTAATTCTTTTCCAGAACCGGCGAGGATATTCTCCTTACCTGATCTGCGGTGTGTGCGGGTGGATTCCGCAATGCCAGCATTGCAATGTGTCGCTCACATTCCACAAGGCGAAAAACAAACTCACCTGCCATTATTGTGGTAGCATATACCCCGTGCTGCAGACTTGCGCGGCCTGCGGTAGTCATTCCTTCTTCCAGAAAAATTTCGGGACCGAGAAGATCGAAGAAATGATCGCCGAGCAGTTTCCGCAGGCGAGGATCTCTCGGATGGATTACGACAGCATCAAGGGAAAACATGATCACGACGCCCTGATCAAAATGTTCGAGCAACACCGCATTGACATACTTGTCGGCACGCAAATGGTGGTGAAGGGCCTGGATTTTGAGAACGTAAGTCTTGTTGGCATCCTTGACGCGGATGGCCTCCTGAATTTCACGGACTTCAGGGTGAATGAACGCGCTTTTCAACTGATGGAACAGGTGAGTGGCCGGGCCGGGAGAAAAGACGGCAATGGAAATGTACTGGTGCAGGTGAGCAATACGACGCATCCTGTGTTACAATTTGTACAGCAACATGATTTTGATAAGTTGTTCCAGTTCGAGCTGGAAAACCGCAAACAGTTCTTTTACCCGCCGTTTTCCAGATTGATACAGGTGGTGTTTAAACACAAAGAACAGTACCTGGCTGAAGAGGCTGCGAATATCATGCTGCAGGGACTGAAAACCAGTTTCGGAAATTATATTTCAGGGCCGGCGGAGCCGCTGGTGAACAGGGTGCGGAACCAGTATCTCCAGGAACTCCTGCTGAAGCTGCCAAAGGATACACAGCTAACGGATCGTTGCAGGCAGGAGATCCAGCAACAGATCGTGATCATTCAAAGCAATAAGCGATACCGGCAAGTTACGATCACGCCTGAAGTGGACCCGGTGTAAGAGGGAAAGTCAAAGGTGAAAAGTGAAATAAAAAACATGACCATTCAAAACGATAAATCACTAAAGCAATACAACACATTCGGGATAGATGTGACAGCCCGTCACTTCGCCACTTTTGGTTCCGTGAATGAGTTAACGGACCTGCTGAATTATGAACTTCCGTCACGGTCTCAGAGGCTTGTACTTGGAGGTGGCAGCAATATCCTTTTCACGAAAGATGTAGATGGCCTGGTGATGAAGAATGAGCTAAAAGGAATGGAATTGGTGCGCGAGGACAAAGAACATTATTATGTTCGTGCCGCGGCTGGCGAGAACTGGCACCAGTTCGTAATGTTCTGTGTCAACAGCAACTACGCAGGGCTCGAAAATCTCAGCCTGATACCCGGCAACGTGGGTGCCAGCCCGATGCAGAATATTGGCGCTTACGGGGTGGAAATAAAAGACAGCTTTGAATCCCTCGAAGCGTTTCATATTGAGGAAAAATCCATTCATCACTTCAACGCCAACGATTGTGAATTTGGTTACCGGGAAAGTATTTTTAAAAGAAAATACCGAAACCAGTTCGTGATCCTCAATGTAACCTACCGTTTAAATAAAAAACCGGTATTCAATACATCTTATGGCGCTATTGAACAAGAACTGGAAAAGATGGAGGTAAAAGAACTATCCATAGACGCCATCTCGCAGGCCGTGATCAATATTCGTTCATCCAAACTCCCCGACCCAAAACAGATCGGCAATGCGGGAAGCTTTTTCAAGAACCCCACGCTACCTGCTTCGATGCTGGGCCCGTTGCAGCAGGTGCACCCTGCAATCCCGTTTTATGCAGTAGGTGATTCACATGTAAAGATCCCGGCGGGTTGGTTGATAGAACAATGCGGGTGGAAAGGTTTCCGGGAGGGTGATGCGGGTTGTCATAAACAACAAGCACTCGTTCTTGTCAACTACGGAGCTGCTACCGGTCACCAGGTTTATCAACTCTCCGAAAAGATCCTGCAGAGCGTGAAAGAAAAATTCAATATATTGTTGGAGCGCGAGGTTAATATTATTTAACATTTTACAATGCAACGAGAGACAATATATTTGGCTCTAGCAAAATCAAAACCAACGTTATGAAGAAAACCTTATTGATCGCATCGGCTTTATTTTTATTCGCTTTCGCTTCCAATGCCCAGAAAGCTGCCACGTCTATTTATGTTGAAGTAGGCGGACCCAGTCTCGCGGCTTTTAACTTTGATACACGATTTGGAAAGACCCAGGGCGGCATCGGTGGCCGTATCGGTTTCGGGGGATTCAGTATCGATGGCGAAGGCGCGATTTTCATTCCTATTGGCCTGAACTACCTGATCGGTAAAGACGAAAAGAACTGGTTTGAACTTGGCGCAGGCGTTACGCCGATCCTGGGTACCGGTGCGTCTGACGGGAATTTCTCATCCACATTCGGCCACATCCTGTTTGGTTACAGGTTGCAACCAAAAGACGGTGGCTTTACTTTTCGCGCATTTGTAAGCCCCGTATTCGGCGAAGGATTCTTTGTTCCTTATTACGGTGGCGTTTCGTTCGGATACAAATTCTAAAAACTACGATGTTGAATAAATAGCGGCCAATGTGCCGCTATTTTTTTTACCGGTAGTCTTCTTCATCCTCCTCGTAATCATCGCCCGCGTTCATCTGGCCAAAATTCATCATACTACCCACGAGGTCCTTGAATTCGATCCTGCCTTCGATCATCTTCTTGCTGATCAGTGAATAAGAAGCCAACCCATGTAACACAAACTCCATCATTAACGCAGTTTCACTATCATTGGCTTTTGCGAAATACTTCTTAACAAACGCATGCAATCCATCAACGCTATATAGCGCAGCGATCCTGTCATTGTCCTTCATGTCCACCACCAGGTCGAGGTGGTTGCCAGCGTCGAACCAACGCGTAATCGATTTGTAAGGGTTGTCATCTCCCCGCTCCTGCTGCGAGGGCTTGCCGGTATTTCTCTTTTTCTTACTTACCTCCGGGTTGGGAAAGTAGTGAACGAACTGTGACCGGATGGAACGGTCAAGCAGGTTAACCGCTACCTGGAACGGCCCCTCCTGCTCACCTTCATACACCAGCTCAATTTTCCCTGTGATTGAAGGTATCACCCCCACCAGGTCGCTCAGCCAGACCTGGGTCTGTTTCTCATTGAACATTAACGCCCGGCGCTCTGCACTACTGATCGCGTTTTCATAAGCCGCGATCGTCAGTCGCGCACTCACACCACTTTTTTTATCTACATACTCATTACTCCTCGCCTCGAAAGCCAGGTTTTCCAACAGGCGTTTGATCATATCACTCACCTGCACTCTTGCAGACTGTTCCGGTAACACCTGCGCCTCCTGTTCCGTAATGGCCAGTGAAGTCTCGATCGTTTTGGGATAGTGCGTCAGTATCTGGCTTTGTATCCGATCTTTCAGCGGCGTGACGATACTTCCACGGTTGGTATAATCTTCGGGGTTTGCAGTGAAAACAAACAATATATCGAGCGGCATCCGCAACCGGAAACCACGAATTTGTATGTCGCCTTCTTCCAGGATATTGAAAAGCGCTACCTGTATTCTCGCCTGCAGGTCAGGGATCTCATTGATCACGAATATTCCCCGGTTGCTTCTTGGAATGATGCCATAATGGATCACGCGCTCGTCAGCAAAACTCAACCGCAGGTTCGCGGCTTTGATGGGGTCTATATCACCAATCAGGTCGGCTACGCTAACATCAGGCGTAGCCAGCTTCTCACCGTAGCGTTCGCTGCGATGCAGCCATTGCACCGGTGTGTCATCGCCATGCTCCGCGATCACATCCTTTGCGAATTTGCTGAGTGGATTAAAAGGATCGTCATTTACCTCGCTACCGGCGACTACCGGGATGTATTCGTCGAGCAGTTCAGTCATCTGTCGCGCCATCCTTGTTTTCGCCTGGCCGCGTAAACCCAGGAATAAAATATTATGCCGACTCAACAATGCGCGCTCAGTATCGGGTATCACCGTGTCTTCATAACCAATGATGCCGGTAAATGGGTTTTCCCTCGCCCGGATCCTTGTAATGAGGTTCTTCCTGATCTCGTCTTTTACAGTGACGCTTTTATAGCCCGATTTTTTCAGCTCACCTAAGGTCTTTATGTTTTTAATGTTCATTTTTATTTGTCAGCTTTGAAATCAATTCACCGGTCTGAGTAACACAATGCGGCCCCACATCAATACACGGTCTTCCGTTTCCCACTCTCAAAATCCTTAAAAATAAAAGCACCCAATTTATCGAGACTGGCAAAAAACGCTTTCCCATTATTCATCTCCGTAAACTCCTGTACAAATTTTTGCAGGTAAGGATCCGATGCGATCATGAATGTAGTAATGGGTATCTTTAGTTTTTTGCACTGCGCGGCAAGGTTGATGCACCGGTTCACCACCTTGCGGTCAAGCCCGAAACTATTCTTGTAATACTTGCCACCGATCTTGAGGCAGGTTGGCTTACCGTCAGTGATCATGAATATCTGTTTATTGGGGTTCTTCCTTCTACGCAGGATATCCATCGCAAGTTCCAATCCCGCAACCGTGTTTGTATGGTACGGCCCCACTTGCAGGTAGGGCAGGTCCTTGATCTCTATCTGCCAGGCGTCATTGCCAAACACCACGATATCAATAGTGTCTTTCGGGTATTTGGAAGTGATCAGTTCACTTAATGCCATTGCCACTTTCTTGGCCGGCGTGATCCTGTCTTCACCGTACAATATCATAGAGTGCGATACATCGATCATCAAGACGGTGGACGTCTGTGCTTTGAAATCCGTTTCTCTTATCTGCAGGTCATCTTCGCGCATGGAAAAACTTTCGATACCATGGTTGATCTGCGCGTTGCGGATGCTTTCCGTAAAATCGATCTGCTCCAGCATATCACCGAACTGGAATGGCCTGGTCTCCGGGTTGATCTCGTCTCCCTGTCCCGGCTTGAATGTCTGGTGATTGCCTTGCTTGATTTTCTTTAATTTCCCGAATATCTCCTCCAGGCTGCGCTTGCGAATGCTTTGTTCCGACTTCGCAGTGATAGAAAGATTCCCGTTCGCAGGGTCTTCATCCATATACCCCTGCTGTTTCAGGTCGTCGATAAAATCCCCCATCCCATACTCGTCATCTGTAAAGCCGTATTGCCTGTCCAGTTCATTCATCCATTT
>JAJTCI010000284.1 GCA_021323155.1 Chitinophagaceae bacterium
TTATTGGTGAACTGCAGCGCGAACGGCTTTGCCGCGTTGAGCACTTTATAACTGGCCTCTATGCTGTCCAGCACCTTTTCATTCTTTTCATAATACTTCACCGAGATCTGCTGTGTTGACCTGCAGGAGCAGAACACGATCGTCACCGCGAAGAAAAACAGGTATGACAATTTATTCCGCATGGTTGGATGTTGGATTTGCATATGTAACGCCAAAAGTGATCTTCCTTAAGAACTTCCTGCTCACCTGCTGCAGTGTCCTGGCGCCATTATCCCAATAGGTGATCGTCACCAGGTCGCCTTCCGCAACGATCTTCTGCAGCACGATAAAATGCGACGGCAGTCTTTTTTTGGCGCCGTGATCCTTCTTCGCCAGCCGGGTGTTATTGACGAACAGGAACACCACGCCCGAATCCATCCGGTTCACCAGGTAGTCGGTTAGTCCTGTCGTCATCGGTCGTAGAAAGTCGGAACCTACGGACTCCGTCGTGTAGTTGAACAGCTTCCGCACCATGCGGTTGAACTTTGCATAGTTCGACACCGCCCAGAAACGGTCCTCGTCTCCCTGGTCATAATTACGGTTGAAAATGTTCAGGTATCCTTTGAAATGGTCCGCCGTGATCAACAGCCACATCTGGTCGGCCGGGCGCTCATCCATCTTCCCTTTGTACTTTAGTGTACCCGCGGCCTTCAGCACCGGGTGCGATGGACGAAAGTTCACGCTCCCCATCGTTGCTTTTCCTTGCTCATACAGGGTCAGCATGAATTTTGCAAAACCGAGCGGGTCATGGTTCAGTGGTATATACGACAACGCCGCATAAGAACAGAAATTCGTTCCGCGCCCGGCATACAGGCCCATCGGGTTGTCCGCGTTCATCCGCAGGTTCTCCAGGAATTTCACGGGCGCTACATTGGGCCAGTGCCTGCTGGGCTGTAATGCAGTAAAACCCGCCAGGTAGTTCAATGCTTCCTCCCGCGTGGAATGCCGGCTGCTATCGTGCGATGCCCTGGTTGAAGTGCTCACCAGCACAACGAACAAAAGAACCGCGCTGAATTTTATATAGTGTCTGATCATTTAAACCTTTGATTCATTCAATCTCCTTCCCACCTGCGCCTTGTCGTGCCTTCCTCCCGCACCACCGTCCATCCTCTTGCCGCGGCTTCAATTAGCAGTTGCCGCCGTAGCTTTTTCGGGTAAGGCACCGCGATGACCGTTTCCAGCAGTGATAGACGCTCAACGATCCCAAGTTGTGCAAGTATTTCATACGTTGCCGCGCCGCAGCGCATCCCGATGAACGCATAATCATACGGCGCATCGTCGAGGTACTTGGCCGCAATACTATCGAACCTGAGTTTCTGCTGCGTGGTCACGGGAATAACGATGATAGCTTTCTTAGCGCTGTCCGGGTGCTGCCCGCCAAGCCTCGAATAAAAATGCCGGACGGAATCTACCACGTACTTCCCGTGCTTACGCTTGTTGGCCACCACGTGAAATCTTCCATGCGGAATAAAATTCAACACCTGGTTATCTACGCTTTCAATCCCCGCATGCCCGCCCAGGATACCACCAAACCATCTTGGTTCAGTCTCCCTGAATGCTTTCAGGGGACGCGAACCGTACAGGAAATGCACGCGGATGTATGTGCTGTCCTGCGCATCCGCCGTCAACGCTGCCAGGCATAGCATTATCACGAGGAAGATGCAGCGTCTGCCGCGTTGAACATTGTTTGCAGGGACGATAGATTTATTAATTTTTGCTTTTTGCATTCGATCTTGCAGGGGTCCCACCATTCACCATGCCCGGAATATGCCAGCCAGTCGCGGGCGTCCACATGGTTTGTTAATGACGGATAAAAAATGGAGGATTACCTATGGTAAGAGGTCAACTATCATGCCCCGAACCATTAAACACTTTCATCATGGGCTAACTCGCATAATGAACCCGCCTGATCGATAGAATACGTGATTTATGTAAGTTTATTACCCCTTATATGACAGGTGCCCTTTGGCAATTCCCCAAATTGTATCCCGGTAAGGTGATGCATTCTCTCCAGTGCAGCAGGAGACCCCTCTCCCTTATTTCTTACCTGCCTGCCGGCAGGCAGGTACAATGTTTCTTATTTCTTATTATTTCAGGCATATTCAGGACATCATTCCCCATAGGTGTTAACCCCTTAAATATTACAAACCTTTAGTTTTTTAAACCAATTACCTCCCTTTATCTTTATCCCATACAAACCCTACCGATGAGGCAACTCATTAACATCATCAACCAGGTTTTCGAAATAGAAAAAAAACTCTCGGCGGTTCAGCCAGCCACGTCCATCCAACGCAATATCGATCGCATCAAAGCGGAACTCGATGAAATGGGTTATTCCTTCCATAACCCCATCCATGAACGCTACGACGCCACCCGCACAGATTGCGAGGCCAGCATCACCGGCAACGGCTCCGGTAAAATGAAGATCACCGATGTGGTCAAGCCCGTCATCCGTTGCAACAACCAGGAAGGAAACCGTATTATTCAAAAAGCAATCGTAGTGGTGGAATAATTATGGACTTCATCAACTTTGCCATAGACCTCGGAACGACCAACTCGCTTATCGCGCAATTCACCGGTGGCGGTGTACAGGTATTCAAAAACCCTGTGGGTGATAAACACACCCTCCCCTCCGTAGTGGCCTTTCGCAACGACAGGACGATCGTCGGCGATAAAGCAAGGGAATTCGTAGCAAAAGATCCTGCGAATGTCTTCACCAGCTTCAAACGCAAAATGGGCACCTCGGAAAGTTTCCACGTGCCTTCTACCGGGCAGACCGTAACACCGGTGCAACTTTCTTCGTTGGTGCTCCGGGAACTAAAGACCTTCGTGCACAATGGCGAACTGGGCGGCAGCGTAGTGATCACCATTCCCGCGTCCTTCGACACCATTCAATCCAACGCCACCAAGAAAGCAGGCTACGAAGCCGGCTTCGGCGAAGTGGTACTGCTGCAGGAACCCATCGCGGCCAGCCTCGCATTCTTTAACGAGAGCAAAAAAGAGATTCCCCAAAAGGGCAACTGGCTGGTATACGACCTGGGCGGTGGCACATTCGATGTGGCACTCCTGACCATCGAGAACGGTGAACTGCGCGTAAAGGACCACGAAGGCGATAACTTCCTGGGTGGGGTTGACTTCGATACATTGATCATAGAGAAACTCATTGTCCCTAAGATCGCCGCACGGACCGGCGACGAAACCATCCGTGAACAGCTCATGCAGAAGGATGGCGCGCTGGAAAAACTGTTTTACATACTCCTGTATAAGGCCGAAGAA
>JAJTCI010000285.1 GCA_021323155.1 Chitinophagaceae bacterium
GGTTGAAGAGACAATAACACGCTCCCGGTTATTAACAGCGGGTGAAGTGAACGATTTCAGGAAATGGAAGATGTGGGAAGACTATAGTCAAAATGAATTCAGTCAATTCAGTAAACAGTGGCAGTTATTCCCAACCCATCGGTATCTGGTACAGCTGCAAAATGCGGATCATCGTGGGATCGTTGGTCAGCCGGTGTACCTGTTGGATCGATCAACTGCTGATACGGTCTGGAAAGCCGTGACGGATAACACCGGGAAAGCAGAGTTATGGGCTGGCTTTATGGGCATGGAAGCAAAAAAATATTATATCGCGGTTAGGGATCATCAAAACACGATAGTTGCATCGGAATTCAAAGATGGGATAAACAAATTGCAACTGGAAAAGGTATGTAGCGTTCCGAATAAAGTTGAGATCGCGTTTGTTGTCGACGCTACTGGAAGCATGGGTGATGAAATTGAATATCTCAAAGTGGAACTGGAGGATGTGATCCGAAGTACGTTCGAGAAATACAATGATCTGGATCTAAAATTAGGTTCGGTCTTCTACCGGGATACGAAAGATGAGTACCTGACCAAGCACATCAATTTCCAGCCAGACCTTCTAAAGGTCCTGAACTTTGTAAAGCTCCAAAGCGCCGGTGGTGGTGGCGACATGCCCGAAGCAGTAGATGTCGCCTTGCAAACCGCGCTGGACAGCTTGAAATGGAGCCAGGACGCAAGGGCAAAAATACTTTTCCTGGTTCTCGATGCGCCGCCACATGCCGATGTGGCAAATAGAATGTTACATCTTATTGTAAAGGCGTCAGCGATGGGAGTAAGGATCGTTCCCATCGCATGCAGCGGTACAGATAAGAACACCGAATTCCTGATGAGGAGTATGGCTCTGGCCACGAACGGAACTTATCTTTTCCTAACGGACAACAGTGGTATAGGTGGTACGCACATTAAGCCAACCACCGATGCTTTTGATGTGGAGTTACTGAACGACCTTCTCCGGAGAACCATCGAACAAATGGTATTTGTGCAACCATGTGCCCCGGGTGGCGGCATTGAGGTACCGATAAAGCCATTTGAGAATATTAGCAAGATTCAACTATATCCTAACCCTACCAACGGAAAACTGACCATTGAGAACAGTAAGGGGCTAAAAGAAATATATGTGACCGATTTCACCGGTAAGATACTAATACGGATAGCTGCCTCTCCCAAGATAAAAAAATATCAGTTAGATCTATCTACTTATCCCTCGGGCGGTTATTTTATCAGGTATATCACCGAAGACAACACCTGGGGCGCGGAAAAGGTGATAGTGGCCCGGTAAGGTCACTAGGTCATCCGCAGAATTATACATGAAACTTAATCCCCTGCGCCAACGGCAGATTCGTACTCCAGTTGATCGTATTGGTCTGGCGTCGCATATAAGCCTTCCATGCATCGCTGCCACTTTCCCTCCCGCCTCCTGTTTCTTTTTCGCCGCCAAACGCGCCACCGATCTCCGCACCACTCGTGCCTATGTTCACGTTCGCGATACCGCAGTCGCTGCCGCTGTGCGAAAGGAACTGCTCGGCTTCGCGCATATTTAACGTCATGATAGAAGAGGAGAGTCCCTGCGGCACATTGTTCTGGATCGCGATGGCTTCATCGATCGTTGAATATTTCAGTAAGTAAAGAATGGGCGCGAATGTTTCATGTTGCACAATGGCCATATCAGGTTTTGCTTCCGCGATACACGGCTTCACATAACAACCGCTTTCATAACCCTTGCCTTCCAGCACACCACCCTCCACCACGAATTTGCCACCCTGTTGTTTACAGGCTTCGATGGATTTGAGATACGACGAAACTGCGTCTTTATCGATCAACGGCCCCACGTGGTTATGCTCATCAAGCGGGTCGCCTACACGAAGCTGTGAATATGCCTTTACCAGTTTTTCACGGAACGAATCATACACCGATTCATGAATGATCAGCCTGCGGGTTGTCGTACAGCGTTGACCCGCGGTGCCGACTGCGCCAAACACGCACCCAAGCAGTGACATATCAAGGTCGGCCTCTTTTGAAACGATGATCGCGTTATTGCCTCCCAGCTCCAGTATCGTTCTGCCAAGTCGCGATGCCACCGCCGCGGCAACCGCTTTGCCCATTCTGGTAGATCCGGTCGCGCTCACCATTGGGATCCTTGCATCATTGCTCATCCATTCGCCCACCTCGCGGCCCCCCTGTACCAGTCCGCTCACACCTTCGGGAACACCATTCTTTTTGAATACTTCCGCCACGATGTTTTGAACGGCTACGCCGCACATAGGTGTTTTCTCACTCGGCTTCCATATACAAACATCGCCGCATACCCAGGCAAGCGCGCTGTTCCAGTTCCAGACCGCCACCGGGAAGTTGAACGCGGAAATAATACCAACGATCCCCAACGGGTGCCATTGTTCGTACATACGATGCCCCGGTCTTTCACTATGCATGGTTAATCCATACAATTGCCGGGAGAGGCCTACCGCGAAATCACAGATGTCGATCATCTCCTGAACTTCACCATATCCTTCCTGCAGGCTCTTGCCCATTTCATAACTGACCAGCTTACCGAGAGGTTCTTTGTATTGTCTTAGTGCTTCCCCCAGTTGTCTTACCACTTCACCACGCCGTGGTGCCGGCCACATGCGCCACTCATTGAAAGCCTGCGCCGCGGTATGCACTACCTGCTCGTAGGCTTCCCGATCCGTTGATCTTACTGAACCGATTTTTTTACCATCGACAGGGGAAAATGAGTCGAATATAGTCCCGCTGCCTTCCAGCCATTTTGTACCCGTAGAAGCGCCTTTGGCATCACCGGTGATATTCAGGGAAGCAAGTATGTTCATAGAACGTTATTTGTGCGGCAAAGGTAGGAACTGGGGCAACCCGGTTGGCCATAAATCCGTATTTTAGTGCCTTACAGAAAAGCTGAATGCGAACCGCTGGAACAAAGGTGTACGACAGGACATGGAGGCTCTTGAAAATGCTCATCATCCTGTGTTGCGGTAACGCGGTGTATTCCCAATCCTGCCCAGATAATATTGGTTTTGAAAAAGGCAGTTTCGAAGGCTGGCAATGTTCTGATGGCTCCATAGACACAGCCGGCATCCTGCATTTATACCCCACTTCCCCCATCTATAACACCCATACCCTCATCGGCCGCGACCAGGCAGGGGTGAAAGATGAATATGGTGGCTTTCCTGTTCTTTGTCCAAATGGAAGCAAATATTCCATTCGCCTCGGCAACGATGGAACGGGCGCCCGTTCGGAAGGATTGAGTTATACGTT
>JAJTCI010000034.1 GCA_021323155.1 Chitinophagaceae bacterium
TCCCGTCGAAAGTGAAATCCAGGTTGGCCTCTGCCAGCAGGTTGATCTTTTTAGAAAGCCGGAATGTACGGGCAGCGCCGGCGACTAACCGGGGCGCGGTCATCTCGCTAGATTTTACCGGTATGTCGTTATTGGTTAGATACAATACCTCTTTTTCCCTTTCCGTGAAATTGAACGACCAGGCATTGAACGTGGTGGTGATGTCACGGGCAGTCAGCCCGAACTGCCATTGATTTGTTTTGTATTGAACGCCGGCGTCGATCCCGAAGCCCCAGGCGCTCGCGAAGCTCCCCACCTTGCGGTAGATGATCTTGGCGTTGCCACCGAAATAGATCTTCTTATTCTCTTCGTCCTTGAACTTCTGCGCGTAGTGCAGCAGGAATGCATAGTCGGCCGAAGAGAATGTTTTGATGTTGTTATAGTTCACATCCCCATCCGGCTCAACCAGGAAGAGTGTGTTGGGAATGTCGTCAACCGCGAAACGAAGGACGGAGATACCGAGCGTGCGGTTAACATTTTTCGCGGGGATGATCACAGAAGCGAAATCATATTTCCCGATGCCCGCGAAATATTCCGCGTGCATAAAAGAAACCACGGGGTTCTCGCGGATCACTACGAGGCCGGCAGGGTTCCAGTAACCGGAAGTGGCATCATTGGAAGAAGCCACCTGGGCACCGCCCATACCAAGTCCCCGAGCCCCGGCACCAATATTCAGGAACTCGTTTGAATATTTCCTGAACTGCGCCGACGAAGCCAATGCTGTGGCAAACAGGAGCGCTGACAAAAAGCCTTTTTTCATAATTTATCTCAGACTGGTTCCTTCTAGCGGTACAAGCTGCTAAAATAGCCAAAAGCAAGGCAATAGGCACGGCCGCAACGTTGCCTTAGCTGTTAATTTTTAAGTAGAAGCGAAACCGGTAACTGTGTAGAAGTGCAGCAGTAATTGTGAGGTTGAGGTCATGAAGATAATTCCAAATCTTCATTGGTTTCCTTGTTTTCTTTTTCGGGCTCCAGTATCCTTATCCACAGCGCGTCATGTGGCTTATCCTTGGTGCATTTTGGAAATATGTCCCCCGCTGACATTTCAACGGTGTGTTCAGGGTGGCCAAAGCATTTGTAAGCACCGCCTTTCCTGCAAGCTTGTCCTGTCTCAGCGTACATGGGCGCAAAATAGGGCAATTGGTGTTATTAAAAACGCCTTAAGGAGCAGAAAAAAGCTTAAAATTTTTAATAGCCGTGTTGTAGCGGCTGGTGAGAACGAGACCGATGATCCTACATAGTTATGGGAGATTGAAAGGAAAAACACGCCGCTAAACGGTTCCTCGCAGAATTGGATGCAGGGCCTCCGCACAGGCTTGCGAATAATTACATTTGCGCAAACATTTATGGAAATGAATCTTATAGATGAATTAAAGTGGCGCGGTATGATACAAGACATCATGCCTGGGACGGAAGACTTGTTGAAGAAAGAGATGGTCAGCGGGTACGTAGGATTCGATCCCACTTCTGACAGTTTGCATATCGGCAGCCTCGTACCGATCCTGTTGCTGGTGCACCTGCAGCGTGCGGGACATAAGCCCTATGCTTTGGTAGGCGGCGCAACGGGCATGGTAGGCGATCCCAGCGGGAAAAGCGAAGAACGCAACCTGCTGAGCGAGGACGTACTGAAGAAAAACCAGGAAGGCGTGCGTAAGCAGCTGGAGCAATTCCTGGACTTTGATGCCACTAAACCGAATGCCGCGGAGATGGTGAACAATTACGACTGGTTCCGTGAAATGAGTTTCCTGGATTTCATTCGTGACGTGGGCAAGCACATCACGGTGAATTATATGATGAGCAAAGACAGTGTGAAGAAAAGACTGGAAGGCGAAACAGGTATCAGCTTTACCGAGTTCACCTACCAGCTGGTGCAGGGTTACGATTTTTACTGGCTGTATAAGAATAAGAACTGCAAGCTGCAAATGGGCGGCAGCGACCAGTGGGGTAATATCGTTACGGGCACTGAACTCATTCGCCGTAAAGCGCAAGGTGAAGCATTCGCGTTCACCTGCCCGCTGATCACGAAAGCCGATGGCGGGAAATTCGGTAAGACGGAAAAAGGAAATGTGTGGCTGGACGCGAAGAAAACCTCTCCCTACCAGTTCTACCAGTTTTGGCTTAACGCCAGTGATGAGGACGCGAAGAAATGGATAAAGATATTTACCCTGTTGCCACCGGACGAGATCGACGGCCTGTTGACCGAACACGACAACGCGCCGCATATCCGTTTACTGCAGAGAAGACTGGCGGAAGAACTCACAACGTTCGTGCACAGCGGCGCTGATTATGACTTCGCGGTGAAGGCTTCCGAAATATTGTTTGGCAACGCCACCACGGAGGCGCTGTTAAGCCTGGACGAAACCCAGTTGCTGCAGGTAATGGAAGGCGTGCCCGCTGTAGAGATCCCCGGTTCATCCCTGGACGCCGGCTACGACCTGGTTAGTTTACTGGCTGACACCAAGATATTTCCCAGCAAGGGCGAAGCAAGAAAGATGTGGCAGGGCGGCGGTATCAGCATCAATAAGAATAAAGTGAGTGCTGAAAAGGTGGTAGTGGACAAACAGGACCTGTTGCAGGGAAAATACATGCTGATCCAGAAAGGAAAGAAAAACTATTACCTGGTGAAGGCGGTTTAAGGAGAAAGTCAATTGAAACGTTTCCAAATTCACCATTGACGATTGCCCATTCACCACTCACCATTTTCCTATGAAAAAAGTCTATTTCATCAGCGGGTTGGGCGCGGACCGGAGGGTGTTTGAATTTCTCGACCTTTCATTCTGCGAGCCCGTGTTCCTTGACTGGATACCACCGCAGCGAAACGAAACGCTGGGCGAGTACGCGCGGCGGCTCTGCGCGCCGATCAGTGAGCCGGATGCAACGATCGTAGGATTGTCGCTGGGCGGCATGATGGCTTCAGAAGTGGCCAGGGCCTTCCCAGAAACGCAGGCCATCATCATTTCCAGCATCAAGACCTCCAAAGAGTTCCCCTCCTACCTGCGTTTCCTGCTGAAATATTTGCCGTTGTATAAACTCACCACGCGATCGCTGCTGCTGAAGATCATGCCGGTGATACTTTGGTTCCTGGGTGCGAAAACAGAAAGCCAGAAGGCGTTGCTCCGTGACGTGGTGCTCAAGACCGATATCGCATTCATCAAATGGTCGATCAGCGCGATCGCTAACTGGAAGCGGGACGACGTGCCGGCAAACGTGATCCACATACATGGGACCGCTGACCGCATCCTGCCCTATAAGTTCGCCCACCCGCATCATACGATACCCGATGGTGAACACCTGATGATCAAGACCAAACCCGCCGAGGTGTCCGCGATGCTGAAGCAGCTCTGCACGCGCCACGGCTGATGTTGATATTTATCCTAGATTGAAGACGGGATCATGCAAAAACAAACTGTCGTACTATATAATCCGAAAGCCGTCTTCTATACGATGCCCCTGGCCTTACTGGCGGTGGGCTCTTACCTGGATCCCCGTAAATACAACGTGGTGATCATAGACGGCAGGCTGGAAGACTATCCATTGCCGAAAATCTTTGAGGCACTGCAGGAGAAGGGTATTTGCTTCGCCGTGACGGTACTTACCGGTGGACCGATCAAAGACGCTTTGGCTGTTTCAAAAGCGGTGAAGCAACGCTTCAGTAATATCCCAGTGGTATGGGGCGGATGGCATCCTTCACTCTTTCCCGGGGAAACGCTGGCGGAAGAATGCATCGACGTGGTGGTAAAAGGCCAGGGCGAGGTAACCTTTGCAAAGTTGCTTGAACGATTCGAAGCCGCGCAACCACTTGCAGGCCTCAACGGTACCGGTTATAAAGAAAACGGGCAGGTGGTCATCAATGCCGACCGCCATATGGAGGATATCAATGCCTTTCCGCCGTTCAATTATGAATTGGTTGACGTGCCGGCGTATATGCGGCTATCGGGCAGAAAGCAACTCGACTATGTATCATCGCAGGGATGCCGCTTCCGTTGCGCTTTCTGTGCCGACCCCGCGATGTACAAAAGAGGATGGCACGGGTATTCGCCAGAACGCATCGGCAATGAAATAGAAATGTTGTGGCGCCAATATCAATTTGAACATGTGCATTTCCAGGATGAAACTTTTTTCACCAATGCAAAACGGGTGCAGGGTGTGGCGGAGGAATTCATCCGCAGGCAACTACCGGTCTCCTGGTTTGGAACCATGCGGGCCGACCAGGGTGTAAGGCTGCCCGACCACATATGGGAGCTCTGTAAGCAGTCGGGTCTTGAAAAGATAATGATCGGGATGGAGTCCGGTACCCAACATATGCTGGACTGGATGCAAAAGGACATCAAACTCGAACACATTTTCGAAACAGCGGCGCAGTGCATTCGTTATGACCTGGCCATCAACTTCAGCGTGATCGTTGGATTCCCCGGTGAAACAGCGGAAAGTATCACGGCAACACTGGAAGTGATCAAAAGGCTCCGCCGTATGAGCAGCGATTTCGTGGTGAATATATTTTACTACAAGCCCTACCCCGGTAATAAGATCGCGGATGAACTGAGCGCAGGCGGCTATCGTTTCCCGCGGGGACTTGAAGAATGGAGCAATTTCGACTATGTCGATTCCGGCAAGAGTGATTGGCTGACAGATGAACAGGTCACTCGCATCGAAGCATTTAAATTCTACCAGCAACTTGCCTGGAGCAAACCGACTATGCGCAAGTACCTTTTCCAGCATGTGGCAAGGCTTAGATGCAACAACGATCTCTACGCCCTTCCACTTGAGAAGCAACTCGCCCGTTTACTTAGGCCGGCAAAGCAAATGTCCTAAACCGTAATGTCTTTTTCTTCGGGCGAACTGCTGCCTTTGTGTTCACTGTCGTTACCTGCGCCGGGCGTTTCACCATCCTGTTCAGCACGTTGAAAATTCCTGATCGTCTTGTCGTACAACGGCTCCGGCTTATTGGCTTCATCGCGCAGCGCTTCTTCAGCAGTGGGGTCGGAAGACAGCTTTCCTTGCTTATTGGTTTCCATAAGTTTTTGTAAATACCGGCGCAATATCCGGGCCATCCCGGCTTGCCACTATTAACAAACGCAGCAGCCGTTTTACCTGTACATTTGCCGCAGGTATGAAGCAGTTCGAGGTCCCCAATATTTACCGCAGCAGCCTGATCTCCGCAGTGAAACTGCGGCGCAAACAGCAGGATAAACTTAAAAAAGATTTCACGCCTACGCTGCTGGACTTCGGGCCACTACAGGTCTATCTTGCCCGCCACTTTGGATTTTGTTATGGCGTAGAGAACGCGATCGAGATCGCCTTCCGGACCATCGATGAAAACCCGGGAAAACGTATTTTCCTTTTAAGCGAAATGATACACAACCCACAGGTCAATGCCGACTTGCTGGAAAGAGGTGTACGCTTTTTGCAGGATACTAAAGGCCGCCAGGTGATCCCTTTCGATGAGATCACCGGTGATGACGTGGTGCTGATACCTGCGTTTGGGACCACGCTGGAGATAGAACGGCTATTGCGTGCGAAAGGCATCCAGATAGAAAAGTACAATACCACCTGCCCGTTCGTTGAGAAGGTATGGAACCGGGGCGAGCAGCTGGCGCGCAAAGGTTACAGCATCGTGGTGCATGGCAAACCCAAACACGAGGAGACCAGGGCTACGTTTTCGCATGCTTCCCTGCATACGCCCACCATTGTTGTAAATGATATGGGCGAGGCCGTCGAACTAGGGCGTTTCATTACCGGGGACAGGCCGGCCAGCGATTTTTACGAAATGTTCCGCGGCAGGTATAGCGAAGGGTTTGATATTACACAGGACCTGCAACGATTTGGGGTGATCAACCAGACCACACAGCTGGCTTCCGACACCCAGGCCATCGCGGAACACCTGAAGGGCGTGGTGCGGCAGCACTTTAACCTGACGGATGAAAATATTGAGACACGCTTCGCTGATACCAGGGACACGCTTTGTTATGCCACGCTTGACAACCAAACAGCGGTAGACGGGATGCTGGAAACGGATGCGGACCTGGCCGTAGTGATCGGCGGGTATAATTCTTCCAATACTTCCCATCTCGTAGAACTGTGCGAGGAACGCCTGCCCACTTACTTTATCACCGACGCGGGTAAGATCCTTAACCAGAACGAGATCATGCATGCCGATTGGCGTACAAAGGTTGAAACGGTCACCGCTGATTTCCTCCCCGGCAAAAGCCCGGTAAGGATACTTGTGACCAGCGGCGCCAGCTGCCCGGATGCACTAGTGGAGGATGTTATCCGCCGCCTGGTGAGCTTCTACCCCGGCAGCAGGGACATGGATGCAGTGATCGCCGGTTTGCACCAATAAGTAACCGCTTCTTTTTTATTTCTTTTAATTCTGATGGTTTTAAGTGCGGGAGGATTATTTTTACCGCCTCAAAAAGCACATATGACCATTGAACAATTCAAGGACCTTTCTCACCCCGAGAAATTAAAGGAAATACGATACAACGGCAACCTGCTGGGCTCTTACGAAAGACCCAGTGAGGATGGCGGCAGAAAAACACCCGGTGACATTTACGAGATCCATGAATTCTGGGTATTCCTCAGCGAAGATGAAGAGATGGTGATCCCAACGCGGAAAAACCCGATGCCTCCTGAAGAGGAAGAAGAGGAAGAGGAAGAAGAACAAAAATAATAACGCCCCGTTAAGGGGCTTTTTACATACAGTAGCCTGTTGAACTTTTACTGTACACATCAGTCTTTGAAATACTCCACACCGTTCTCACCCACGAAGCCACGTTTGCCATTTTTGCTAACACGGAACAGGATAAAGCTCCATGAGTCATTTACCGGCAATGAATACATATACTCCATCGATTCGTATTTATTGGCGATCGGCGGGTAATTCGTGTTCAGGATCGTCGCGCCCTTCTTTTTGTTCAGTTCCGTGATGAATAAGCCGTCACGAATCCTTCGTATCGATGCATATTTAACGGGGACTTCGGGTTTGCCATCCTGGTTCACTACACCCAGCTTCTTATCCTTTTCCACGAGTACGGAGGCGGTCTTCCCGTTAAACCAAACTTCCCTTACCGCATCGTACTGCGGCGTAAAACCAAAACCATTAGACCAGATGCCTACTTTGCCGCCGCGGTACACCCGGTAAATATCCTTTTCCAGGTATTTGTAGTCGGGATACCGGTACAGGACAACGGAATCCGCATTCAGCGACCTGGCGAGGCTGTCTGGATCCAATTTAATTTTCATGTCGCGGACCGGATACATTTCCTCTATTTGCGGCACTGACACGTCCATAAGGCCATAATCATTTTCACCGCGACGCTCACGGATCTTCTTTGCCGCGCCGGTTTTAAGCGAGATCAGGTACTCGCCGGATTGCTTTAGCCCGATCACCTGGTCGTTCCCATAATAATGATCATCATACATAGATGGCCAATCGATCCTTTCATATTCTACCGGCACAATCAAATTGCCCTGCATATCCATGATGCCGACGCGATCGTTGTTATACGCCATGTAATGATCATTTCCATAGCGATAAATATCATCCGCGAAAATCCCCGCCAGCTTTCCTTGTTTAGTGATCAGCGATTGCTTTTTCCCTTTGTATACCCGGCCAAAGGGCTCTCCGTAAAACAATACCGCGCTGTCGTAGGCTGGTTTGATCCTGATCTTTCCCAGCGTGTCGGAATACCCCCACAGCTTTTTGTCGCGGAAAGGCACCAGAAGCGTCCGCTCGTCACGCTGGCCATAAACAAAAATGGACGAGGCGATGCCGGCAAGTGCCAGTAGGAACGGTGCAATAGGTTTCATCCTGTCAGTTTGGATCAAAAATATCCAAAATGAACAGCCGGGAAACAATTAAAGCCCGGATTTTAAGATACCTGTCAATACCCGTCTTCCGGGGTTCTGAAGGGTCCGGAAGGGACCTTGAATCGTGGTAAAAGACAATGGGGAAAGAGCAATAAAATACTAGGATAAACCGCTTTTATGGTATAGCTTTACTTCATTCCTCACCACTCAACCTGTACCAGCCATGGCAACACTGGAACATCTTGATCCGAAAAGTGTTTTCATGGAGTCGTTGATCTCTTTTAACTATCACGATAAAAATTATTCTGCCAGTTTCGTTGTCTGCGAGAAAGGGTTTCCTACGTACATATACCTTACCTTGCTGGACGAAACATTAGCGGAGAAATTCGGTGAAGAGATCTGCCTGCATTCAGATGGCCGGCAACTGTTGGCCGATCATGTGTACACGGAGGAGCGGTTGGAATTATATAAATTAGTTTTCGAGGTTATTCAAAATACAGTACAACTCGGGGTGAATAACCAGGATTCCCCGGGCATTCATAACACGAATCAAGAATTATCATGAGCGAGAAAAATACCGGTACGGTTAAATTTTTTAACGAGGCAAAGGGCTTCGGATTTATTACACCTTCTAACGCCGGAAGGGACCTGTTTGTTCACTCGAGCAATGTGTCGGAAGACATCCGTCAGAACGACAAAGTGGAGTTTGATATCCGTGAAGGAAAAAAAGGCCCTGAAGCCTACAATGTGAAGAAGGTATAACAGGGACCGGTTACCATGACCTTTAGCAACTTCCAGCGCCTGAGTGAAAACGAGAAGGCGAATTACCTGTGGGAACACGGTAAACCGGTAGCCGAACGCAAAGTCGGTAACGCCCGGTTTACCTTGTACCAGGTGAAAGAATTTTATGTGGAGGTGGAATACAAAACTGATTTTACCGAAGTAGTGAATTTACACGCCTGCCAGGTCAAAGACCTGCCGGTGGTATATCTCGACAACCTGGATATCGGGGGGTCAGGCCACTAACATGAAAGCGGAGATCACCTTCTGTTCCGCAAGCTGGATATTGAATTTGAAAAAGCAATCGTAGGCACTTCCCGCCGAAGCGGTGAACGGCTCGTATTTTTTGCTCAGCCCTACGTAAGAATCCTTGCCGTTCTTATCCCTTACCAGGTCGATTTCCAGGTCGGGATGTGATAAAATCTTTCTTATTTGATTGATCATGATTTTTTCTGGACGTTTACGGCGTTGTCGCCTTTTACGGTGCGCTGAAGGTCGAAACTAACATGGTCGCCTTCTTTGATCTCACCGTGCATGGCGTTGATGTGGACGAACACCGACTTCTGTGACGCCAGGTCACGTATAAAGCCGTAGCCTTTCGCCGTATTGAACATCGAGATCACGCCGTTGCGCCGCGCATCCTCTTCGGCAGCTGCCTGCCGCTTACGGATATCCAGCTCGATCTCTTCGTGGTTGATCTCTTTTCGCTTCTTGGGATCCGGGGGAGAGGCGGTAAAATTGCCATCCTCATCCACGTACACCATCATATCTTCCAGGCTCATGCCTTTGCGCGCGGTGGCCTTACGCTCTTCGCGCTTGGCCGCCTTTTCCTGCTTCTTCTCGAGCTTCTTCTTTTCCTTGTCCCTCTTATTAAAAGTTTCTTTCGATTTTGCCATATGGTATTTAACTAAGTACTAAAAACGGTTTTTTGTTGTGATCTTATCGCTGCCGGAAAGTCCTTCCCTTTCTAGAGCCACCGCTGCGCAAAGCAGAATGTGGCATCGTGGGCCGTGGCGGGATCGCCAGGCCGGGATTACTCATCGGGAAAGGATGCTCAGATACCACCGCTATTGTTTGCCCGGTCAGTTTCTGTACATCACGCAGGAACATCTTTTCTTCCATCGCGCAGAAAGAAATGGCTTTGCCATCCTCTCCTGCCCTGCCGGTCCGGCCAATCCTGTGTACATAGGTCTCAGGGATGTTCGGGATGTCATAATTGACCACGTGGCCGAGTTTATCAATGTCGATCCCCCTTGCGGCGATATCGGTCGCCACCAGTACGCGGATCTGCTTCTTCTTGAAATTTTCCAATGCCAGCTGGCGCGCATTCTGGGATTTATTCCCATGGATCGCCTGCGCCTGGATATTGCTTCGTATCAGTTGCTTACAAAGCTTATCCGCACCGTGTTTTGTCTGTGTAAAGATCAGCACATTTTCAATGGCTTTGTCTTCAAGCACGTGCAACAAGAGGGATACCTTGTTTTGCTTCTCTACGAAGTAAACCGCCTGGTCTATTTTCTCCACGGTGGATGAAACAGGTGTTACTTCAATTCTTACCGGCTGGTGCAGCAACATCTGTGAAAGACGCTGTACGTCCGGTGGCATAGTAGCCGAAAAGAATAAGGTTTGTTTTTCTTCCGGCAGTTTGGCGATCACTTTCTTCACATCGTTGATGAAACCCATGTCAAGCATACGGTCTGCCTCGTCCAATACGAAGGTCTCCACATCCTGCAGCGATACATGCCGCTGCGAGATCAGGTCAAGTAACCTGCCGGGCGTGGCGATAAGTATATCGATGCCGCGGCGCAGCTTGTTTACCTGGTGGTACTGTGGCACACCACCAAAGATGGCCGTATGCGTTAAGTTGATGTGTTGACCATAGTCGCTGAAACTCTCTTCTATCTGGATGGCCAGTTCCCTTGTGGGAGTGAGTATAAGTGCTTTGATGCCGCCCCTGGCGCCTGCCGCCTTGCGTTCTGCAAGTACCTGGAGGATGGGGATGGCGAAAGCCGCTGTTTTACCGGTGCCTGTCTGTGCGCAGGCAAGAATGTCTCTTCCATCGAGCGCTACCGGTATGGCCTGCTGCTGGATGGGTGTGGGGTGGGTATACCCCTGGGACTGCAACGCCTTTAATATAGGAGCAGCCACGTTTAATTGCTGAAAATTCAAAATGTCTGAAATTGATAATTATGCTAAATACAACCTTGCAAATTATATGAAAGATCGGTCGTTAATATTCGTTCATCTGTATGACTTGATGAACTTAGTGGAGTAGTACTTCTAGTCAGTTACTATGATGTAAATATTTTCTAACGCGGTAAAGATAGGCAATTTAATCCAAACCTCATGTTAAGGTATCCGTTACACATGGAGAAGGGCATTGAGGGCCATCACGATGCATAAACAAACGTAGCTAGCGTGACCTTGAAACCTGGTCGTTCATACTACGGGCGCCGCCGTGTTTGGCCATGGACACACGCAATGCGCGACCCTGGATCTCCTTGCTGTCGAGCGCCTTGATGGCCGCCTCCGCCGCGTCATGAGAACTCATTTCGATGAAACCGAATCCGCGTGACTGCCCGGTATCTTTATCGGTAACGATCCTTACAGAGCTTACCTCTCCGTAAACGGAAAACATCTCGCGCAGCACTTCTTCAGTAGTATGAAAGCTGATATTGGAAACATAAATATTCATAGCAAATCTTTAAAAATGTAAATGTGGATGTGACACCAGGTGAACTGTAAAATCAGCAGAAGAATAAGGCTTTTGGAAACGAAAGATATTATTATCGCGAGATGCTCAGCACTCAATGGTCACAGGCAAATGTAACAATAAACCTGCCAACTATGTTAAATAATAAGCGGGTTTAACTTTTAAGCAGGGCGTCTGGCCGAATAATGCTACCTTACACTTCTTCTAATTTACCTGCTACGCATCAAGAGCCGTATTCACTCCTTCTGATGCTTAACACTGGATTAGCTGCGCAAATCAAAAATCATTTTTATGGCAAAAATCAGCATCGTGGATAACAACCATGAGAACGTTACTTCCATTACGCAACTCATGAAACAGAAAGGACATACACTCACTGCCTTCAGTACTTCACCCGCCTTCATGGCTTCCCTGAAAACTAAACAGCCGGAAATGATCATCATCGGCGTGCAACTGGACGGAGAAGACGGCCGTGAACTGGCCAAGCTGTTACAGGCCGAAGTGTTATACAAAGACATTCCCGTTATCCTTACCTCACCTTTTTATCATACCGAACAGGAAATAAGAAGTTTCTGCTGCGATGATCTTGTATCCATGCCCTTCGAAGCTTCCAGGTTAACCACATCTGTTGAAGTGTTGCTTGCAAAAGAGCAGGCGAAAGTATCGAGGCTGGAGAAGGTGACCGCCTGATATGTTCACCCACCGGAAATATGATATCCGTCCTGCCGACCAATTCTCCGCC
>JAJTCI010000035.1 GCA_021323155.1 Chitinophagaceae bacterium
AGGAGGCCTTCGGCATCAACGTCACTTACAACCTGAAAGAAGCCCTCCAATGGTGCGACGTGGCCAATGTGCTGCGCATACAGCTGGAGAGACAGAACCAGCCATTATTTTCTTCATTACGCGAATACAATATTGCCTACGGCATCAACCGCAGGCTCCTGGATAGCCTCGACAAAGAAGTAGTGATCATGCACCCGGGACCGATAAACCGGGGAGTGGAGCTCGACAGCGATGTAGCCGATGGTTCCAATTCCATCATCTTAAACCAGGTGGAGAATGGGGTAGCCGTCAGGATGGCGGTCTTATATTTACTGGCCAATAGAGAGAATTAGCATGAAAATGATCGTCCTTTTATTATTATCGCTAGCCGCGTGTGCGCAATTTCAGTATTCCGCGAACGGGACTGTAAAAGCGATCGAATACGGGAAAGACGGCTACACTGCTTACTTTAGAAACTCGGATAGCATCATGTGTATTGCAACGATCAGTCGGATCCATCTCGGGGAATCGTACAAGCAGGCAAAACCGGGCGATGCGATTAAAGTATATGGCGATACATTGAAGATATATTCAAAGGACACCCTCTCTATAAGAGTGAAGAAAATAATAGTAAACCAATCCTGATGCAACGCATTTGTTTATTCCCGGGCACCTTCGATCCGCTAACGCTGGGTCATATCGACATCGTCCAGCGTTCAATGGATATGTTCGATAAAATATACATCGGCATCGGCAAGAACGCTGGTAAAACACCCATGTACCCCGACGAGCAACGACTGGAGTGGATCAAAGAAATATTCAAAGACGAACCACGCGTGGACGGGCTCGTCTATGAAGGTCTCACGGTAAAATGCTGCGAAAAACTGGGGGCCCGGTTCATCCTGCGCGGTATCCGTTATGTGAGCGACTTTGAATACGAGAAAGTGATCGCGGATATGAACCGCAGCCTTGACCCCAATATCGAAACCATCTTCCTCACCTGTTCGCCCCAATTCACTTCGGTGGCCTCCACGCTGGTAAGAGACGTTATCCGTAACGGCGGTGATGCTACCCCGTTCCTTCCCGAAGTTGTAAAGAACGCCATCTACGGCAGGAAATAAATTACTATGTCTATCTGGTTCAAGAAAGACCTGAAGATCGAAGACTTTGCCCATTGGCCAAAAGGCACAATGAGTGAACACCTGGGTATGCAGTTCACCACCCTGGGCGACGATTACCTGGAGATATCGATGCCAGTCGATGGGCGGACAAAACAGCCATATGGACTACTGCACGGCGGCGCTTCCGTAGCACTTGCTGAAACCGTTGGAAGTGTGGCCTCAGCCCTTGTAGTGGATCATTCGAAGTTTCTTTGTGTAGGCCTGGAAATTAACGCAAACCATATCCGCAGCGCAAGGGAAGGTACTGTCACCGCCACCTGCAAACCGGTGCACCTCGGGGCGGCAACACATGTATGGGACATCCGCATTAATGACGCGAAAGGCAAATTGGTTTGCATCAGCAGGCTCACGGTGGCCATCCTCGAAAGAAAAGACTCGAAATAAAAAAAGGACAGGTGGTATCCTGTCCTTTTTAATATCTATTCTAAGGCTTTACATTCCACCCATCACGCCACCATCTTCTTCCTGCCTGTTGTTCTTGCGTTTGAAAAGATTCGCATCGAACTTGCCAAACCTCCACTGGAGATTCAGGCGCAATACCTGCGGATCTCTTCTTCTTTCTGTATCCTGGATAAAGAATACTGATTCGGAATGCGTACCGAATTTCTGCGTGCGCATGAAGTCATTCATGCTCAGGTTGGCCGTAAGTGTGTTACCCCCTTTGATCTGCCACTCTTTCCTGATCGCGATATCGAAGCTGTAACGGGGGCGTATATATCCCTGCGCTGTCACCTGTGTGCCACCACCGAACATTCCGCCACCGCCGCCCTGGCCGCCGCGTCCACCGCGTCCGCCTTCCTGCGGCAGAACGGTTTTAGCGTAATAGTCTCCGGAAAGTTGAATGGCAAAACCTTTAGGCAATTTGATGGCGTTGTTCATCTTTACAAACCAACTGGTGCGCTGCTGGTTGATCTCCGTTCCCTGGATATTACCCTTGATCTGCGAATTGAACAGGTTAAAGTTGATCGTCATATCCCAGTTCTTCACGATCGGCATACGGTTCGTCAATTCGATACCATAAGTAAAGCTTTCGTTCGCGTTAGCGTATGTATTGAATATGACACTGTCTGCCGGCTCGATCGGGCTGGGCGCCAGGTACTGGTACCTGGTAATAAGGTCCGTGTTGTATTTCACATAAGCACTTGCCAGGAAGTTGGCGCTGCGCTTGTAATTGTTATTGTAAGATACCTCGAAAGAGTTCGTGAACTCAGGCTTCAGGCCAGCATTTCCCACGTTAAGGTTCTGGGGATCGCTGAAATCGATGAACGGCATCAACTGGAAGAAATTCGGGCGGTTGATCCTCCGCGAATAGTTCAGTTGGATATCCGCCTTATCGTTGATCTTCTTTGTTACGAAAGCACTTGGGAAAAGACTGATCGGGAATTCAACGTTGAAGGTGGAATCTTTACCCGCCACCACCCCGCGGTAATCCGAACTCTCTGCCCTCAGTCCAAGCTGGAAGCTCCACTTGTCTTTTTTGAAGCCGTAAGTACCATAACCTGCATAAACCTTGTCAGTATAACTGTAGTTACTACTGATCGTAGGAATCACTACGTAGGTATTGGTGCCATGATCAAAGAATGCCTGCGTATTGGCGTTCTCGAAATCGCGGATCTGCACCCGCGCGCCAAATTCAATCTTCTTATTCTCAGAAACGGGATTATCATAATCGGTCTGGATAACGAGGTTGCTGGTATTACCGGCACCGGTAGTTTGCTGCAGAAGACTCGGGTACTTGAACGCCCAGAACGTGCCCGGCTCATAAGTACGCGTAACGAAATCGCCGCTGTTGTCGTTCTTGGCTTTGTTATATGTCGCATCGGCCGTCCACTCATGCCCGGCTTTAGCGAAATTATGTTTGTAGCTCAACTGGGTCCCCATGTTGCGGAAGAGCCCTGTTGTGTTGGTTGTACGAATGCTGTTGGAAAGCAATGCCCCCGCCACCATTGAATCGATGAGTTGCCTGTCGGTATTGATGAACTCACCACGGTTGAAATTACCGGTAAGCGTAATGGTGTTACGGTTATCGATCAGGAAGTCAAAACCACCACGAACAAACCCCATCGCGCCTTCATTCTCACCTTTCGTCGTCTGGTAAAATGACGATTGCTTAACGTCCAGGTTTTGACGCTCTGTCCAGGAACTCGATTTTGATAAACGCTGGTTATACATGGCGTTCAGGAAGAAGTTTATTTTTCCCTGCCGGAGGTTAATATCGCCGCCCGTATTCACTTTGCCACGCGAGTCAAGTCCAAAACGCAGTCCGCCATTGTAGCCCGTACGTTTATTCTTCTTCAATACGATATTCAGGATACCGGCATTGCCACCTGATGCGTCAAACCGGGCCGAAGGATTCGTGATCAGTTCTATACGGTCAATGATATCGGCTGGTATCTGGTCAAGGGTCAGCGTAGTAGGCCTTCCATCAATGAATATCTGCGGCGCTGCGTTACGCATGGTAACGTTTCCATCGATGTCAACACTTAACGAGGGGATCTGCTTCATCACCTCCGTCGCCGTCTGGCCCTGGCTCACCAGGTTGCGGTCTACGTTGAACACTTTCCGGTCGATGCCCATTTCGAACATCTGGCGCTGGGTCGTCACCGTAACCGTTCCAAGGTTGGATGGATCTTCTTCCAGTTTGATGTTCCCAAGATCGCGGTCGATCATATTCATCATGCTCTCGATCGAGTTATCGCCGCCTTGCGGACGGCCACCAAAGCTGATGGTCTGCACACCGTCCTTATAACCGATAGCTGATACTTTCAATGTAAGGTTACCCCTGATCGGTAACTGGTCGAAATCAAAATCACCGTTTGTTTGCGTTACACCGGCCCGCACAGTATACTGGACCATTTTGCGCGTCGTAGAGTCCATACGGTTGCCAACCAGAAGCAACGACGCGCCATCGAGACCCTTGTTGGTCTTTGCGTCAACAACTTTTCCGTAAATATGCCCGGCGTTCAGGCTGGTGAATCCACCCTGTGGTCTGCCACCAGGGGGTTGTGCTATCGTCGCAAGGGAAAATAATAAAGCCAGGATCGAAAAAACTTTTCTCATGTATTAAGATTAATAGGTGCAAAGCTCATCCGCCACAGCGTCTGAGACCGTTGTTTAAGTATGAGCGGCAAAATAACGTAATACGTCGCAATAAGGGCGTCTTTCATCGGTGTATGAAGGCCCTTATCCGGTTAATTAACTGTTGGTTAAGAGTGTAAGCAGCACTTGGAGCAGCCCGATGAGGAATCCGAGCACACCGCCGATGATTTCTACGAACTTGAATTCCTTCGACATGATCTGGTTCAAGATGCTTTCAAGCTTATCACTGGAGAAGGAGGAAACCTTCGCAACAACGATCTTCTCAAGGTCCAGGTCATCTTTAAGTTTATCCATATAGTTGCCCATGAGGGCGGGGAACAATGTTCTTAATTCACTCAGGAAAACTTCTTTTAGCTGGCTGATCGTCTTATCACCGATGAACATGCTGATCACCGGCATGGCCTGGGGTAACTTTACCCGCAGGAAGTCTTCAATATGCTGATCAACCTGGGGCATGATCTTATCCACGTTGGCCGGATCGGTGATCTTGGACTCAATGTCGGTAAACGATAGAAGTTCCTGGCTCACCAGCTTGCCTAGCTTTTCAGCGAATTGCTGCTGGCGCTTGGGGAAAATCCCATGGAAAGTGATGCCCAGTATCTTTTTCGGCTCCTTCGGATGAAAAAGCATCTTGATGGCAATCCAGTTCGTAAACCAGCCGATAAATGCCGAAATAATGGGAATAAGCAGCAACCAGACATTCATATAATTCGTTTAAAAGAAAAACCTTGTAACAGGTTACAAGGTTTCTGGGAGAATGATGGGTCTCGAACCCACGACCTACAGTGCCACAAACTGTCGCTCTAACCAACTGAGCTACACCCTCCATCCAAAGCGCAAAAATAAAAGAAAAACTGGCTGCCGACAAAATTATTGATTGAAGCATTTTCACAAAGCATTAATCAACGCCGGTAAACTTTCCCCCGTTTTTACGTCCATACCTTGCCACTCGCAAACTATTTTTTCCGTGCAAAATAAATTGGGGCAAAAGTTTGTTAATAAGGGTGGTATGTAGGACCGCCTGTTCGTTTTACATTATTTTTGAATGGATGACTAAAATGTTGCGATTTATGATGAGCAAAAAAGGTTTACCCATAGTGGGCGTCCTGCTGCTGGTTTGTCTTTTCTTTGGATTCAGATCCAATGGCAATGATGGCAGCGACCCCGTACGCCAGGAGAAAATTCTGAAATCGGTGGCCGCTTTGTTGAAAGACAAACACTATAGCCCGAAGAATATCAACGACGCGTTTTCTAAGATCGTTTTTAAACAATACCTGAAGGACCTCGACCCGGAGAAGAACATCTTCCTTCAGTCCGATATCAACACCCTCAGGAAATTCGAGAACAGCATCGACGACGAGATCAATAAAGGTCAGGTGCAGTTCTTTCACGAGGTGAACGCGCTCTATGAAAAGAGAATGCCCGAGGTGGTCGCTTTATATAAAGAGATCCTCGCCCAGCCTTTCGATTTTTCTGTAAATGAAAAGATCCAGCTGGACCTCGACAAAATTCAGTTCGCTTCCAACGAGGCCGCACGGAAAGAGGTATGGAGAAAAAGGTTGAAATACCTCGCCCTGGAGCGCTATGCCGACCTGCTCGACCAGCGTGATAAAGACAAAAGCAAAGACTCTGTTGCGCCAAAAACCGATGCCCAGTTGGAACTGGATGCCCGGCAACGCGTACTGAAGGCGATGGATCGGAATTTCGACCGGCTGAAAGTGCGGTTCACTGCCGACGAACGCTTTAACATGTACATCAACGCCATCTCTGAGTCGATGGACCCCTATACTTCTTACTTCCCTCCAATCGAGAAAAGAGCTTTCGATGAGCAGATGAGTGGCCGGTTCTATGGTATCGGTGCGCAACTCCGCGATGAGGACGGCGTGATAAAAGTTGTAAGCCTTGTTACTGGTAGCCCGGCCTGGAAAAGCGGCGAGATCCAGGTAAACGACATCATACTTAAAGTGGCGCAGGGCAACGCTGAGCCGACAGACCTCGCCGGTTTCGCAGTGGAAGACGCCGTGAAGCTGATCCGTGGTTCAAAAGGAGCCGAAGTACGCCTCACGATCAAAAAAAGCGATGGCAGCGTGAAAGTAGTAGCGCTAATCCGGGATGAGATCATCCAGGACGAGATTTACGCACGTAGCGCCATCGTTAACCAGAATGGAAACAAGATCGGGTATATCTATCTTCCTGAATTCTATGCTGACTTTGAGAAACCAAACGGCAACAGGAGTTCCAGCGACGTAGCCGCGGAGATCGTGAAACTGAAAGCCGAGAAGGTCGATGGCATCGTCCTTGACCTCCGCAACAACGGTGGCGGGTTCCTTTACGAAGTGGTGAAGATGGTAGGCCTTTTCATCAAAGACGGCCCGGTAGTGCAGGTAAGGGACCGTGATGGCAAAAGTTCAGTCCTCGAAGACGAAGACCAGACAGTGCTTTATGATGGTCCGCTTGCTGTAATGGTGAATGAATTGAGCGCCTCGGCGTCGGAGATATTCGCGGCGGCGATCCAGGATTATAAAAGAGGTATTATCATCGGCAGCAACTCTACTTATGGAAAAGGCACCGTTCAACGGAGTATTCCTTTCGGGGGCCGCCCGATGGACTTTTTCACCGGTGGCGGAGATGACCTGGGTGCACTCAAGCTCACACTCCAGAAATACTATCGCGTAAACGGTGGATCTACCCAGTTAAAAGGTGTAGTGCCCGATGTGATCATACCGGATGTTTACCAGTTCCTGAAAATTCGCGAGAAGGACAACGACAATGCCTTGCCTTGGGACGAGATCAAAAACTCTACCTATCAGACCTGGAACAGCAATATTGATTACAATGCTGTTAAACGGGTGGCGGAAGCACGGATAAATTCCAACACCGTGTTCACCACCATTCATAAGAATGCAGAGTGGCTGAGCAAGAACGCGGATAAAGAATACGACCTCAACCTTGCGAAGTACCGGGAGCGCCAGAAGCAGATCCGCAGTACGGTTCGCGAGAATGATACGCTTACTAAGCTGAATAACGAGCTGGATGTTGCATCGCTCCAGGCTGACCAGAAGAAGTTTTTCAATAACGACGACAAGGCCAAGGGTGAACGTTACCAGCAATGGCTGAAATCCCTCAAAAGCGATATCTATATCGACGAAGCCAGCAAAGTGATCGGCGATATGATCAGCTCCGCCAAGGGTCTCGCCTTCAATAAATAATTTTCACTAATATGATCTTTAAAGTGTGCCTTGCAAAGGGCACACTTTATTTTTTATAGGTTACTTTTGCAGCAGACGATATGACTCAGGCTAAAAAGAATTGGTTCGCGCTATATACAAAACCCAGGTGGGAAAAAAAGATTGACTCCGTGCTCGTTAGGAAGGGCGTAGAGAGTTGGTGTCCTGTCCAGAAGATCGAACGTAAATGGAGCGATCGCAAAAAGATCATCGAAGATCCATTGTTCAAATCCTATGTGTTCGTGCACATCGACGACTCGGAGAAGACCAAGGTCTTAATGACCGATGGGGTATTGAACTTTGTGCACCATACGGGTAAGCCCGCCGTTATCCGCGATGAAGAGATCGACCTGATCAAGAAATTCCTTTCCGAGAAAGAAGCTTCCCTTAGTATCCAGTCTTTGGAAGGCTTTGACGAGAATACCCGTATCCGCGTGAACCACGGCATATTTATGGATAATGAGGGTATCGTGGTGAGGGGTGGAAAACGGAAAGTATATGTAAAACTGGAAAGCCTGGGACAGGTAATGATCGTGGAGTTTCCCGTCGAATACCTCATCCCTCTTTATTGATCGACCTATGTTTAAATCCCTGTTTGGTAAATCTCAATCTACGGCAACCCCGGACTTTTCATTCCTGGGGGCGGATATGCACTCGCATTTGCTGCCCGGTCTGGACGATGGTTTGCAAACCATGGATCAAACGATGTATTTCATGGGCCGCCTCGAAAAAATGGGGTATCGCAAGTTCATCTGCACGCCGCATATCCTGTCGGATATGCACCCCAACACACCGGATACCATCCTTCCGAAACTCGACGAGGTCCGGGAAGCACTGGCGGAACGGGGTAGCAACCTGCAGGTCGAAGCGGCAGCCGAATACATGATCGACCTCGAATTCGAAAAACTGATCGATTCCGGCGCCAAACTGCTGACCTTCGGCGACAAGAACTACATCCTTATTGAAATGTCTTACGTGGCTCCTTCGCCAAACTTCGAAAAGATCATCTTTAACCTGCAGATGAAGGATATCAAGCCCGTTTTCGCGCACCCGGAACGGTATTCCTATTTCCACAGCCAGTTCGATAAATATGAACGTCTCATCGAGCTCGGCTGTCTACTCCAGGTTAACATCCTCTCGCTCTCGGGATTTTATGGTAAGGAAGTGAAAAAAGCCGGCGAGCTCCTCTTTAAAAAGAATATGGTCAGCTTCCTGGGCACCGACATGCACCACGATCGTCACCTCGCGCTACTCACCGATATGGCGGGGAAACGGGACTTCCTCAATACCGTGTCTTCAGCGGAACTTTTGAATAAAACCCTCTTATAGGACCTTCGTCAGTTGTGGAGAATCGCATTCGAACTAATTTTACTCCTTAATTATGATTCATGGCATTTAAGAACCAGCAGGAATTTATCCGGTTGCTCGACCAGGAAGGTGAACTGATCCGCATCAAAGAATTCGTCGATCCTAACCTGGAGATCGCGGAGATAACCGACCGAGTGAGCAAAACCCCTGGTGGTGGCAAGGCTTTGTTATTTGACAACACCGGCTACCAATTCCCGGTATTGATGAATGCATATGGCAGCGAGAAGCGGATGTGTCTTGCCTTGGGTGTTTCAAAACTGGATGATGTGGCCCATGAAATTGAAAAGCTTTTCAAACTGGTGGCATCACCCAAAGAAAACATCCTCGATAAACTCAGGCTCCTGCCCAAACTCAACCAGTTTGCTTCCTGGATGCCCAAAGTAAAAAGCGGGAGAGGAGAATGCCAGCAGGTAGTCATGACTGAACCGGATATTACCAAATTGCCGGTGATCAAATGCTGGCCGAAGGACGGTGGCCCGTTTGTAACGCTTCCCGTCATCCATACCAAAGATCCCAATACCAACATTCGCAACGTAGGTATGTATCGCATGCAGGTATTCGGTCCAACGCTTACCGGTATGCACTGGCACAAACACAAAGTATCCGCACGTCACTTCAACGAATACAAGAAACTGAACAAGCGGATGCCCGTGGCTGTCGCCCTCGGTGGCGACCCGGTTTATGCCTATTCCGCCACGGCTCCTTTACCGGATAATGTAGACGAATACATGCTGGCTGGTTTCCTCAGGAAAAAGAAAGTGGAACTCGTGCGCTGTATCACCCAACCGGATATCGAGGTGCCCGCGGACGCTGACTTTGTGATAGAAGGATATGTGGATCCGCACGACGAACTGGTATGGGAAGGTCCCTTTGGCGACCACACAGGTTATTATTCGCTACCCGACTGGTATCCTCGTTTTCACATCACTGCCATTACCCATAAGAACAACGCGGTATATCCTGCAACGATCGTGGGCATTCCACCGCAGGAAGACGCTTACCTGGGAAAAGCGACCGAAAGGATTTTCCTCGCTCCGATAAAGATGGCCATGGTGCCCGAGATCCTCGATATGGATATGCCGGTGGAAGGCGTGTTCCATAACCTCGTGATCGCGCAGATCAAAAAAGACTACGCGGGGCAGGGACAAAAAGTTATGAACGCGATGTGGGGCGCCGGCCAGATGATGTTCAATAAGATACTCGTACTTGCTGATGAACACGTGAAGATCCAGGACTACGAAGCACTCGCACGGTATGCTTTCAGGAACATGGATGTGGTGAATGATATCACCGTCAGCACAGGACCGATGGACGTACTTGACCATAGTTGCAGCAAACTGGGCTTCGGTGGCAAGATGGCGATCGATGCCACAACGAAATTTATCGAAGAGATAGAAGACATCAATCACCTTTCCGTTCAGCCCGTAATGCTGCCCGAAGGATTCGCTGGAAGATTCCCCGGCGTTGTAAAGATCAATGCCAGCCTCCTGGAGAAAAACATTCCTTGCCTGCTCGTATCTGTAAAAAAAGAAAAAGCAGGGCACCTCAGGGAACTGCACGAACACATTTGCACTTCTCCGGAAGTGGAAGGTATCAAAATGATCCTCTATGTAGAACACACCGTAGATGCCGACGACCTGGGTGTATCGCTTTGGCGCCTGTGCAATAACATGGATCCCAAACGCGATTCGATGTTGATCCAACGCGCGTCTACCCGTGAGCCCGGCAAAAATTTCACCTGCCTCGGTCTCGATGGAACGATAAAGACAAAAGCCTTCGACAACTTCCAGCGCGACTGGCCTAACATAATTATTGCTGACGATGCAACGATAAAATCGGTGGATGAAAAATGGGAGCGCTTAGGCCTTGGAGCATTTCTTGCATCTCCTTCCTTGAAATTCAAGAACCAGGTATATGGAGAAGAGGCGGTAGTGTCATTATAAAATCACTAACTTACCGCAATAATTACGGTGCGGAATTTCAGCAAGGGTAGGGGAGCAGCAACTTTTCACAGCAGCACTTTCACCTTTGCCTTTTCACCTTTCACTGGGTTGATCTCCAGTTGACCTCCAGTTGAGCTATAGTTGACCTATAGTTGAGCTCTAGTTGAACATCCCCGTATGATTCCCTATGTATCCCCGTATGATCCATACTATACCCGGCATCCTGGCTTTGGTCTGGCCCGCATTTGAAGCTGGGTTGCTTCGCAGGTAACACTCTGTTCACAGCAACTTCACTACTCCCTGCTTTGTGCAGGACATATATCGTAATGCTTAATGCATAGGAGGTTATACAAAAAGAAAGGAGCCCCAGAAATGAGGCCCCCTTTTCAACCCTAAACCCTTAAAAAACGTTTTAAATATCGAAAAAATTATGCCAATAATCCAAATTAAATTTAGACTGACATTAAATCTTCCTGAATTTTCAGTGTCTCCTTAGAACCGCTCCAGCTTGGAGAAAAAGAAATCTCCTTCAATAGCTGCGTTTTCATCACTGTCGCTGCCATGTACGGCATTTTCACCCACCGATGCCGCGAATCGCTTGCGTATCGTGCCTTCTTCGGCCTGTGCCGGGTTCGTTGCCCCGATCAGCTTGCGAAAATCGGCCACCGCGTTGTCTTTCTCCAGGATCGCTGCTACGATAGGCCCGCTGCTCATAAAATCAACCAGTTCACCATAGAACGGCCGCTCTTTGTGCACCTCGTAAAACTCACCTGCTTGCTCTTTCGTCAGCCTGGTCCATTTCATGGCCTTGATACTGAATCCGCCTTTGATAATCTGGTCGAGAATTGCGCCTGAATGTCCTTTGGACGTTGCGTCAGGCTTGATCATAGTAAAAGTTCTGTTGCTCATAATTCAAATTGAGGGCGCAAACCTACGTCATTTTGGGTTTTACTGATAGTCGGGACCGTCCTGAATTCACTTTCCTCGCCGCCATGCTTATACATAATGGCATTTAATTATTTGCTTTCGTTCGCTTAAAACCTGATTTTTGCGCACTTTATGCAGCCGATCCAGGACTTCTATCCCCAGCTTTCTTCCCCGAAGAATATTGTCATCACCACCCACCAGAAACCGGATGGTGACGCCATGGGCTCATCACTTGGACTTTACAACTGCCTCATCCAGCTCGGTCACTCGGTCACCGTTATCTCGCCCACAAACTGGGCAGGTTTTC
>JAJTCI010000036.1 GCA_021323155.1 Chitinophagaceae bacterium
TATTGAACGTGGTCTCCAAAGACCTGGGCAATATCACCGTAACGTCCGCACCCGTGGTGATCAAAGGAGATACCACCGAGTTCAACGCGGGCTCCTTCAAAACAAAGCCTAACGCGAGCACCGAAGACCTCCTGAAAAAATTACCAGGTGTGCAGGTTGATAAAGACGGCAACGTAAAGGCACAGGGCGAAGACGTGAAAAAAGTACTGGTGGATGGCAAACAGTTCTTCGGCAACGACCCGAAGATGGCTACGAAGAACCTGCCCGCCGACGTGATCGATAAAGTACAGGTTTACGATGCACAAAGCGACCAGAGTGCATTTAGTGGGTTTGACGATGGCAACCGGGAGAAGACCATCAACATCATTACCAAAAAAGACCGCCGCAAAGGCTACTTCGGGAAAGCCAGCGTGGGCGCCGGTGACAATGAAAGATATGCGGCCAATCTTTCCGTGAACCGTTTCAATGGCAACCAGCAGATCTCGTTTATCGGGCAGGCGAACAATACCAACCAGCAAAACTTTTCCATCCAGGACATCCTCGGGGTAATGGGAAGCGGTGGCATGTTCGGCGGCGGCGCGATGCAGGCGATGGGTGGTCGCGGCAATATCGGCAACTTCATCGGTGGCGGTACCCAGTCCGGGATAACACGAACCATCGCAGGCGGGTTGAATTATAACGACGCATGGAGCAAGAAGACCGCGGTAAGTGGAAGTTACTTCTACAATAACCTCAACGTCCTGAACGGCAACAGTAAACTCCGGGAGACCTTCGTGCAGAACGATTCTTCCTTATTCACCAGCAGCAACAGCTTTTCCAGGAACCGGAACCAGAACCACCGTTTCAATTTCGAGATAGATCACAAAATCGACTCCTTCAACTCCATCCTCATCAGGCCATCGGTCAACTTCCAGGAAAGCAACGGCTACAGTGAATCGGACCAGGTGACCACCAAGGGAAAGTTCAAAAACATCAACGACCTCATCTCGACCAACAACTCCGTTAACAACGGCTTCAACTTTAATAACAGCATTCTTTTCCGCCATCGCTTCCGGAAAAAAGGAAGGACCTTATCCGTTAACCTCACCCAGGCGATGAATGAAAGCGAAACAGACCGCCGGAACCTGAATTACCGGAACAGCTATTACTCTTCCTCTTCATTCCGTGATACAACTGACCTGCTCTCCGACATTGACAGGGAAGGAAAGACCTTCGGAGGCAATGTTTCCTTTACCGAACCCATAGACAAAAAGAGCCAGGTAGAGCTGAGTTACAACTATAACAACAACAGTAATATCTCCAGCCAGGTCACCAACCGTTATACCAGTTCAACGGCAAAGTATGTAGAGGATTCCCTGCTCACCAATGATTTTCACAACAGGAATACCTCGCACCGCGTCACTGCCAACTACCGCAGGCAGATCAACAAGGACTGGAATTACATTCTCGGGATGGGAGTGCAACAGGCCACGCTGGAAAGTGATAATCGCACGAAGCATAGCTTGCTTTCGCAGTCGTTCTACAATTACTTCCCCACCTTGTCTATCCAGTATAGCAAGAACAGGGTGAAGAACCTGCGCTTCAACTACCGCGGGAGCACACGCCAGCCGAACATTTCACAACTGCAGGACGTGATCGACATTACCAATCCCCTGAGCATCCGTCGTGGTAATCCAGGGTTGAAACAGGAGTTCAACAACAACTTCAACCTGATGTATACCAACTTCGACATCTTTACGTTCAGGAACTTCTTCGTTGGTGTGAATGGTGGCGTCACATCGGATAAGATCGTCAATTACCTGATAACAAACTTTAAGGGGCAGACCAATGTGGTTACCGCCGACTCCGTTGTGCTCGGGCCTGGCGCACAGTATTCCCGACCTGTAAATGCGAACGGGGCTTACAACATCAGCAGCTTCGTCAACTACGGTTTCCCGATCAAAAAAATAAAGGCCAATGTAAACCTTACCACCACCGCAATGTTCAACAGGGACATTTCACTGGTGCAGGATATCACGGAAACCACCGCCACAAAGGCCTACACCAAAAATTATATCCTGGGCGAAAGGATCTCTTTCAATATGAACCTGAAAGACAAGTTCGACCTGAATTTCTCCAGCACCTCTACCTATACCATCGCGAAGTACAGCAGGCAACCGGAACTGGATGCGAATTATTTCAGCCAGATATTCTCGCTGGAACCTACTTATTCCACGAAAAAGGGCTGGATATTCGGCGTTGACTTCGACTATAATTTCACCAGGGGCCAGAGCGAAGGATATAACCAATCCGTTCCCCTGCTAAATGCCAGCATCACGAAGCAATTGTTCAAGAACAAGGCGGGCGAGATCCGGCTCAGCGCTTTCGACCTGCTGAACCAGAACCAGAATATCACCAGGACTGTCCAGGAAAACTACGTGGAAGACGTGAACACGCGTGTATTGCAGCGTTACTTCATGTTATCGTTCACTTACAACCTCCGCAAGTTTGGCCAGAACGCCATGCCAGGTATCCTCAATATTTTTCGTGGATCGCCGATGCCGGGAGGAGGGCACATACGTGTTAACTGACCAGCATATATAACATTAAAAAAATCCCGCCACATTGTTGACGGGATTTTTTTATATAATAAGTTGATATTAATCAGCCTCTTCTTTTGGCCGCCCGATCACACGTTCTATCACGGAACCGATGATCGAAACGATAAAGCTGAATGCCAGTGCGATGAGCCATCCGCTCAGGTGAAACCCCGCCACGATATCATCCACCCACATAATGATGAGCACGTTAATGACCAGCAAGAACAAGCCCAGCGTAACGATCGTTATGGGGATGGTGAGCAGCACCAATATTGGTTTGACAAATGTATTGAGCAGTCCGAGCAGTATGGCTACTACGATCGCAGTCATTGGGTCGTTCACCTCAACGCCTGGTAAAATATACGCGGCAAGTAATACCGCGAGTGAAGTTGTAATGGTACTGATAAAGAATTTTCCGATGATGTTCATCCGGGTTAGCAGGGTTTAGGGGCTCAAATTACTACTAATTCATAGAATTCTTCTGGCTGGAGATACTTTTTTGCAAGCTCCTGTAACTCTTCCGCGGAGATGGTTTTGATCACGTTAATGCTATCATAAAAGTACGCTTCCGTCAGCCCATTCAACACATAGTTCTTCCACCTGGCAATGATCTGGAATGGACCGTCAAGATCTCCGAGTATCGTTCCGATCATGAAATTACGCACGAGGTCCAGCTCTTCATCGTCCACCGTTTCGTCACACAGGAGGCGCATTTCTTTATACACCTCGTCTATCGTTGGCCGGCACACGGGTCTTCCCGCTTCCGTGCTCACCATCCACGCGCTGGTCTGTATGTGGTTCTGCAGGTAGCTATGGATCCCATAGGTATACCCTTTCTCTTCGCGGATGTTGCTCATCAGCCTTGACCCAAAGAAGCCACCGAAAATATTGTTCAATACACCTGCCTTTGGAAAGTCGGGATGATGCCGGTTGGGAAACGGGCGCGCGATACGGATCGCACCCTGCACACCGCCCGCGTCATTGATTATTTCGTAGCGCTTTTCTTTCGCGGGTAGCGGTTGGTTATGAGGTTTCGGTACCGGCGCCTGGTTAAAAGGCAGTTTGCCAAATACATTGTTGAGTTGTTGTTGGATATCAACAGGCAGTTTACCCGCGACAAATAGTATGCACTTCCCGTTCACATAGTACTGCTTGTAAAATGCAGCGAGGTCGTCTCTTTGCAACTTATCATAATCCATCGTGGAAGTATACCTGCCATAAGGGTGGTCAAACCCAAAAAGGTATTCATCGATCAACCGATTTGCAACGAAATCACATTTCCGCAGGTTTACCTGTAACCGTTGCTTCTGGTTTTGTTTGTAAGTGACGAGTTCGTCTTCCGGGAAAATACTGTCAGTAAGTATCTCCGCAACAACGGGCAATAATGCCGGCAGGTGCTTGGTGAGACAGTGAAGACTTAACGTCGCGGTTTCATTATAACAATGCCGGTTGAGGTAAGCGCCATAAAATTCAAAATGCTCGCTGATGGCGAAAGCAGGCTTGTTCTTCGTACCATTCTTCAGCAGGAAGTTGGTAGTGGCGGCTACGATGTTGCTGTGTTCGTAACAATTACCCGCAAAAAATACCCATTCGGCAAGCATCACTTCTTCTTCGCCCGCGTTCACCGCGTACACTTCAACCCCATTGTCTAAAACAAATCGCTCGCAAGGTGGAAGGTTCAGTTGAAATTCTACCGGGTCGAATATATGTGGCGCCTCTTTCCTGTTTATCATGTCAGTTATTGCTGTAGTAGTGCAGCGTGTTGCTGTTATTTGGATCGAAGATCCGTTTGCTGTATTCCAGGATGTCTTCCGCCGTAATGGCCTGGTACCTGGCGAGTTCGTTGTTCATCAGGTCGGCGTCGCCGAGGAGTTCATAAAAAGCCAGGCTATTGGCCCGGTTCATTACGCTCATATCTTCAAAAGCGATCACGCTCTCGGTTTTGTTCTTCACCTTCTGCAGTTCGGTATCATTGATCATATCGGCTGCCATCCGGCTCACCTCTTCATTCACCGCGGCCTCCGCATCTGCCATCGCAACTCCTTTCACCAGTTTTCCCTCGATAGTGAACAACCCTTTCTCCACGCTGCCAAAATGATAACACTCGATATTGGAAAACATCTTTTTTTCCTTTACCAGCACCTGGTACAAGCGGGAAGAAGTACCGCCACCTAATACTTCAGAGATAAGGTCGGCCACGTAGTAGCCTTTCTCCAGTCTTGAATCGATATGCCAGGTCTTATACAGTGCGTCCAAAGGCACATCCGCACGCACCTCCAACAGGCGGGCGGCAGATTGCACCGGTTCTGCCGGCAAACTTCGTTCATACTTTGTGCCCCGCTCGATACCGCCAAACCATTTCTCCGCGAGTGTCCGCATGTCCTCCGTCTTCACGCTCCCCGCGACCACCAGTATCGCGTTCACGGGGCGGTAGTGCTTAAAGAAAAAGTTCTTTACATCACCGATTCGCGCATCCTCTACATGCTTCAGGTCTTTACCGATCGTCATCCAGCGATAGGGATGCACCTGGTAAGCCAGTTCGCGCATCTTGTGCCAGGCATCGCCATATGGTTTGTTGATGTAATGCTCTTTGAATTCTTCGCACACCACCTTGCGTTGTACCTCCAGGCTCTTTTCACTGAAAGCGAGGCTCAGCATCCGGTCGCTCTCCAGCCAGAACGCGGTTTCGATATTCTGGGCGGGCAACTGGCAGTAATAATTCGTGAGGTCGTTAGTGGTATAGGCATTGTTTTCGCCACCAGCCCTTTGCAGTGGCTCGTCGTAATCAGAAATGTTGACGCTGCCGCCAAACATCAGGTGTTCAAAAAGATGGGCGAAGCCGGTTTGTCCAGGATCTTCATCACGCGCGCCCACATCGTACATCACGTTCACTACCGCCATGGGTGTGGAATGGTCTTCATGCACCAGGACCCGCAACCCGTTCTCCAAAACAAACCGTTCATAATGTATCATACCCATCCAGCTTAAAGGGTAGCAAAGATAGCTGAGGAAGGGCTTCGTAGGCCGTGAAAAAAAGGACGCCTCAGAAGCCCAGTTCGATAGCGGGATCCCAGAATAGCCGGTCAAATTCCTGGATGATATCATCCTTCACGGTGATCTTTTCTTTTGCCAGCAACTCCTGCATCAGGGTAGGTGTGGCGAAATGCATCTTGCCCGACAGCATCCCGTTGCGGTTTACCACCCGATGCGCCGGCACCTTAGGTGTTGCCTGGAACGATGCATTCATCGCCCAGCCCACCATACGCGCACTCATCTTAGTGCCGAGATAATTCGCGATAGCACCATAAGAGGTGACACGGCCTTTGGGGATCAGTCGCACGACTTCCCATACATCATTGAAAAAACCATGTTCCGCAGCGGGTCCTTTCACCGTTGGCGGCTTCCGCTCAGGCTTTTTTTTCATCTTGACTGTTTTCATCCTCCCGCTTTTCCAGGAGCAGCGTACGCTTTGGTTCCGGTACGTTCTTATAATCGTAGGGACAATTCCTGCAACCATTGCCACAACAATATCCCCGGCTCAACAGGTAATCAGCAGTGAACACTACAAGTCCGTCGCTGTTGAAATATGGCTCGTCATCATCCAGTAGCTTCCTGTTCACGTAACAATTGTTTTAAGATTTCATCCTTCTCCACCGGCAACTCCCCATCCAATGTAAACCGCAGATAGTGTACACGGTTGCTCCGGGCGATATCCAGTTTCTCATAATGGGTCTTTATCTGGAGGTCGGGGGAAACCCCCGGTAGCGCATACACGTCATCAACGTCTTCCAACAGCGGCAACCGATACAACGAAACAACCTGCCGCGTAAACTCATACAAGGCGGGGCTGTCCGTCTTTAAATGAATTTCACCACCCGGCCGTAAAAACTGGCCGTAAATACGCAGGAATTTAGGATGCGTAAGCCGCTTCTTTGCCTTTGACATTCGCAGTTGCGGATCGGGAAAGGTGATCCAGATACCGTTCACTTCCGCAGGCGCAAAATACTCTCCTACCTGGTCGATCTGGGTACGAAGGAAAGCCACGTTACCCAGGCCCTTTTCCAATGCTGTTTTAGCGCCACGCCAGATGCGGTTACCTTTTATGTCCACGCCGATAAAGTTCATTTGGGGGTAGCGCTCGCCCAGGCCAACGGCGTATTCACCCTTACCGCAGGCAAGCTCCAGCACAATAGGGTTGGCATTACCGAAGTGCCTCGACCAGTTCCCCATGATTTCCTTCGGAAATTCCAACACGTTGGAAAACCCTTTGATCTCTTCGAATCGAATTAGTTTTTTCTGTCCCACTACTGCAAAGATAAACCGCAATTTTACTGGAGCCGCCCGAGAAAATACGGTTGTGGGGGAATTAAATCTATTGTAATGTTGCATTCGTCATCCGCCCGAAATGAAGAGCAATTTCCCCCTGCGCCTGGCCGTATTATATTTCGTTGTGGCCATACTATGGATCTTTGTGAGCGACCGGGTGGTGACTGCCGTTGTTCCCGCGACACTTCGTGACAACGTTCAGACCATAAAGGGCTTTGGTTTCGTTTTCGTCTCAGCGATCGCCTTGTTCTTCATCATGCGATTCTATCATCGCCACATCCGCAAGACTGAATCGGAATACCGACAGCTGTTTAAAGACAACCCGCATCCCATGTGGGTCTATGATACGAAGTCTTTAAAATTCCTGGCAGTGAATAACGCGACGATCAACAAATACAAATTCAGCAAGGAAGAATTCAGGCAAATCAAGGTCACCGATATACGGCCCGAGGAAGACCGCGCCTCGCTGGAGGCATTCGTACAGGTGGTTAAAGACCAGTCGTACCACGACTCCGGTATCTGGCGGCACATGGACAAGGAGGGAAAACATTTTTTTGTACGGGTCGCCTCGCACAGCACGCGCTTCGAGCACCACAAGGCGCGGGTGGTGCTGGCGATCGATGTAGAAGACCAGATCCAGGCGCAGAAAAAACTCCAGCTCTCCGAAACCAAGTTGAAAGGACTTATCAATAACTCCGACGACCTCATCTGGATGATAGATAGTCATGGCATCATTGTAACGGCCAACGAAGCCTTCCGGAAAAAGTTCATGCAGTTCACGGGCATCACGGTAGAGCTATCGAAAAAAATAGACGTACGGCAACTTGCCGGCATGGACTTCACCAGGAACTGGAACACATACTTTCACCAGGCATTCCGTGGGAAGCACCTGAAGGTGGAAGAGGAGGTGAAAGGTGAAAATGGCTCAGAATATTTCGAGATCATCCTTAATCCCATGCACAATGATAACAAGGAGATCTTTGGCGTGGGTTGCTTTGCCCGCGATATCACCGAGAGAAAGAAAACAGAGAACCAGATCCGAGAACAGATCAGCCGGCTGAAAGAAGTGGCCTGGATACAAAGCCATGAATTAAGGAAACCGGTGGCCAATATTCTTGGTTTACTTAGCCTGCTGAAAACGACACCGCCGAACACCGATAACAACGAATTGCTCGATCATATGGATACCTCCTGCCATGAACTGGACGCGATCGTCAAGAAAATCGTTGATAAGACCTCCACCCCGGAAGAGCGTTCCTCTATATAGGCACAGATTTTTCTGAAGCTATATAAAGTTTTTTTATGCATAGAGATGGTGCCAACAAGAGCCTCTGGCAGGATGCCATGCCGGTCTACAAACCCAAACACAAGATCATTCCCGAACAGGTGGTGGATGTCCTGGTCGTCGGTGGTGGTATCACAGGATTGTCAACGGCTTTGGCGCTCCAGAAAGCCGGGCAACTGGTGCTGGTGATAGAATCCCATACTATTGGATTTGGCACTACGGGAGGCACTACGGCTCATCTCAACACTTTCCTTGACACAACCTACGATCATATTGAGCGTGACTTTGGGGAAAAGGGTGCACAGCTGGTTTTCCAGGCAACTTCGGAGGCGATAGAATCGATCCGGAAAAACACGGAAGAATATAATATCGATTGTGGCTTCGGCTACAAAGACGGCTACGTGTTCGCCCAAAACAAAGACCAGGCAGAAGCGCTTGAAAAACTCGTCCAGGCATCACGTAAAGCCGGTATGGAGATCCATTACACCGATGACCTGCCGATACCTGTTCCTTTTGAAAAAGCGGCCTCGTTTACTAAACAGGCGCAGTTTCATCCCACCAGGTATTTATACGGTATCGCCGAAGCATTGGAGAATGCAGGTGGGATGATCGTCCAGCAATGCAGGGCGGAACACTTTGAAAGCAATGTACTCACGGAGGTGAGGACCAACCTGGGAGTGATACGCGCACGCAAGCTGATCTTCGCTACGCATATCCCGCCGAGCATCAACCTGCTCCACTTCCGGTGCGCGCCTTACCGCAGCTATGCGCTGGCGTTGAAACTGAACGATGGCAACTACCCGGATGCGTTGGTGTATGATATGTATGATCCTTTCCGTTACTACCGTACACAGGAGGCGGACGGGCAAAAATACCTTGTCATCGGGGGAGAAGACCATAAGACGGGGCATAACGATAATACTGATTTCTGCTTTTCAAAGCTCGACAGTTACGCCAGTAAGTATTACGATATCGAGGAAGTATCCTTTAAGTGGTCGTCTGAGTATTTCGAACCCGCAGACGGTCTACCGTATATCGGCCATTTACCGGGCTTTGCTGACAACGTTTTTGTTGCTACCGGTTTTAGTGGCAATGGAATGGTATACTCGCATGTAGCTGCGTTGTTATTAAGAGACCTGATCACCACCGGCCAGAATCCTTTCCAGCATGTATTCGATCCGAACCGCATTAAACCGGTCGCCGGCTTCTCCAATTTTGTAAAAGAGAATGCAGACGTGGTAAGGGAGTTCATCGGTAAGCGCCTCTCCAAGGAAAAGATCGAAAGCCTGGTAGAGGTAGGAAAAGGCGAAGGCAAAGTGGTGAAATATGAAGGAGAGTCTATCGCGCTATACCGGGATGATCGCGGAACGTTGCACGCAGTAAACCCTGTTTGCACCCACGCCAAATGCATCGTGCAGTGGAACAACTCGGAAAAGAGCTGGGATTGTCCCTGCCATGGCGCGCGTTATACCGCGGATGGCAAAGTACTCACAGGGCCGGCAAGTAAAGACCTGGAGATCGTAGAGTTGAAGGACCTGGTGAAAGTGGAATAACCCTCACCAGGCAGCGAGTCCCTTATTTCTTCGCCAGCAAATGATTATAGGTAAAGATACCCTGCTGTATCGCTTCGTAATGCCTTGCGGATTGCATCATGTTATCAAAGCGAAGCTTTGAAATGATCTTCGCCTTGTATATTACTTTACAGAAGCCCGCGTAACGGTCGCAGATCTCTTTCAGGTTGCGGTAGGAAACCATCATGTGTTTCGTCACATCCCTCGATTCAAAAGAATGGAATCCGGCATTTTGGGCATGTTCCCTGTGTTCTGCTTCGGTGTCAAGGTCGGGTATCGCCCAGGCTTCGAACATTTCTTTTAAGGTGTATTCCCTTGCCGGGTCGAGCGGTCGGTCCGTTCTCAGGTTTTCGCCGATCACCAGCCTGCCGCCGGGTTTCAATACCCGGTAAGCTTCTTTATAGAAAAGCGATTTATCCGCTGCATGGCAGAGGCTTTCGATCGCCCACACGACGTCTGCACTCGCATCCTCAAACGGCATATGCAGGTAATCGGCCACAAGGAAGTTGACATTAGGAATTCGCTTCTTTGCCACGAAGCGCTCAATCGTCTTTACTTGCTTCGGTACCAGGGTGATCCCGGTAACATGGGCGTGGCGATTCTTTGCAAGCCATACGGACGAGTGGCCCAGTCCGCAACCCGCATCGATTACAGAGTCGCCGGCTCTTATACCTGCCCAATCGGCCATCACCTGGTTGGCACGGTTGATCGCCTCATGGTGGTTCGTAGCAACTTCATCATAATAACCAAAATGCAGCGCGGGCGTGTTACTCAAGCGCCAGTTCCATAGCAAGCCGTACTCGAATTGCGTGCGCGTATAATATTTCCTGATGGACTCTATTCTTTCTGTTGACATGAATGATTGTATTCCTGGGATGAGGCCTTCAAGATATTGTATTTACGTAAAACAACCAGTGCTTACAGTTTCGCTTTCACATTGAGTGCGTCGCGAAGGCCGTTACCAAGAAGATTAAAGGCAAGTACCAGCAACATAATGGCGATACCCGGGGCCAGTGCCAGCATGGGATTATTGGTAATGATAAAATTATAGTTCTCCTTGATCATCAATCCCCAGCTAGGTTGCGGTGGCTGCACACCCACGCCCAGGAAACTCAGGCCAGCCTCTATCACGATGGCGGAAGCAAAATTGCTCGCCGCGATCACCATTACCGGCCCCAGGATATTCGGCAATATGTGAAAGAATATGATCCGCCCATGCGAAAAACCCAGGGCCTTCGCAGCCTCCACGTATTCCAGTTCCCGGACCGCGAGTACTTGTCCACGCACCAGCCGCGCCACGTTCACCCACATGGTGAGTCCGACAGCGATGAACACCTGCCAGAATCCTTTTCCGAGTGCGAGGGTAATGGCAAACACCAGCAATAAGGTAGGTATGCTCCAGATCACGTTGATCAGCCACATGATAATGTCATCGGTCTTTCCACGGAAATAACCGGCAAGCGCCCCCAATAAGATCCCGATCGTTAAGGAGATGATCACAGCGATAAAGCCTACGCTCATACTTACCCGCACACCCACTATGAGGCGACTGAGGATATCACGTCCGAACTTATCTGTCCCGAGGAAATATTTGCGCCCTATTACCGGTTCGGCCGCCAGTTGTGAAATATGGAAAGACTGGCGTTCGCTAATGCCTTCATCCACGAATTTCCGGACCACAAGGCTATCGCCGTTTCTTTCATGCCGTATGATGGGAATGTAATTGTAGTTAGTTTCTTTTCCATTGATGACCCGGTCGAAAAATCCCTGCTGTGTAATTACCCGCTCCTTCTTTATTTTTAGGAGTTGCGCCGCGTAACCGGGCTTCTTACTACCGATCTCCGGGATCATCGTATTGGCATACGGAGAATCATCCGGTGAAACAACGTAGGCGAATATGAATAAAAGCAGTGACAGCGCTATCACTACGATACCCGCCAGCGCGCCCCTGTTTTTTTTCAGGCGCCGCCAGAACAATGAACCTACGGGTTTTGCGCTTTTCATTTTCTCATTCCTATTTCTTATTTAACCCTCCGTCCCTTCCACTGGTAGCTACCAAATTTACCAAGCCACCCGGCCGTCACCACGTACACGATATGTAAAGGCTGCATCAGCGGGAACCACCAAAGTAGCTTTTTCTCTCTATAAAATCCGGCCACCGGTAACATGAACGATAGCTCGGCAAGTGATTTAAAAATACCGGCGATCACGACAAGTTTCAGATAAAAAAGATCCCAGATGCGCTTTGCTCGCCCACCGGATGCGTTGGTTAAAAAAACTAAACCAGTCCGGCATGGGTGTGGTTCGCACGATGGCCTGCGGGGTGAACAGGTAGCCTAGCTTTCCCGGGTAGCGCTTCCTGATCTTGTGCATCAAAAGCATGTCATCGCCACTGGCTACGGAATCGATACCCCGAAAACCGTTGACTTCAATAAAAGCGGATTTTTTATACGCAAGGTTGGCGCCATTGCACATACTATGTTTGTCAGCCGATACAGCGGCAGCCGTCACACCTTGCAGGCTGAGGAAATCCAGGCACTGGAATACGGAGACAAGTGACCCATTGTTAATGAATTTTACCGGCGCCGCCACGAATACAGAATCTTCGCGCTGGATATATGCATCGTATGATTTTAACCATTGGCTTTCCACATCGCAATCAGCGTCAGTAGTGATGATCCAGTCCCCCATAGCCTGTGGTACCGCGGTCTCGATGGCTTTTTTCTTGTACGCGTTCAATAAGCGCCCCTGGACCGAGTCGGCAAGGCGAATCAACTTCAGCGTGGGATAACGTTGCTGAAGTGCCTCTACT
>JAJTCI010000286.1 GCA_021323155.1 Chitinophagaceae bacterium
TATCGCGGCTGGTGCCATAATGCATTACCTGAAAGAAACAGAGCACCCCAACCTGCAGCATATAACGGTGATCCAGCGGATCGAAAAAGACGAATTCCTTTGGATGGATAAATTCACCATCCGGAACCTCGAGTTACTGTATGCCGGGAATGGAGAAGGCAACACGCTGCTCAAGGTGCTGGACAATACGGTGAGCCCGATGGGTGCCCGCATGCTGAAACGATGGGTGGTGATGCCATTGAAAGATGTGAAGAAGATCAATGAACGCCTGGACGCGGTGGAGTACCTGGTGAAAGAGGTGGACCTGCGCGCAAAGCTGGTACCGCTGATCAAACAGTGTGGCGACGTGGAAAGGCTCGTGAGCAAGATACCGATGAAAAAGATCAACCCGCGTGAAGTGATGCACCTGGCCAGGGGTTTGCAACATACCGAAATGGTTAAGCAGTTATGCGCGGCTTCTTCCAATTCTTACCTACAACGCCTTGGAGACGCATTGAATCCCTGTCATTATATCCTCGAAAAGATACTGAAAGAGATCATCGACCTGCCACCCGTGGCGGCCCACAAGGGCGGGGTGATACGCGAAGGGATACTTAGCGAACTGGACCAGTTACGAAAAATATCGAGTGGAGGAAAAGAATACCTGGTGACCATCCAGCAACAGGAAGCGGAGCGTACGGGCATCAGCAGTCTTAAGATCGGTTTTAACAACGTGTTCGGCTATTACCTGGAAGTCACCAACTCGCACAAGGGCAAGGTGCCGACCGACTGGATCAGGAAGCAAACGCTGGCGAATGCGGAACGGTATGTAACACCTGAGCTTAAAGAATACGAGGAACAGATCACCGGTGCGGAAGAGAAGATACTCGCGATCGAACTTGACCTGTACGATAAGCTATTGCTGGAACTGCAGGATTACATCGCCCCGATACAGGTGAACGGCAATGTGCTGGCCGTGCTCGATTGCCTGTTGTGTTTTGCCAATAACGCGCTCCAGTACAATTATAAAAAGCCGCAGTTGCACGAGGGACCGGAACTGGAATTCCGCGAAAGCAGGCACCCTGTGATCGAAAGGAACCTGGCTACCGGGGAAGCCTATATCGCCAATGACATTATGCTGGACCCAGCGGAACAGCAGGTGATCATCCTTACCGGGCCGAACATGAGCGGTAAGAGCGCGATCCTCCGCCAGACCGCCCTCATCACCCTCATGGCACACATGGGCAGCTTTGTGCCCGCGGATGCTGCAATGGTGCCGCTGACCGATAAAATATTCACTCGCGTGGGCGCGAGTGACAACCTCAGCGGCGGCGAATCCACCTTCATGGTGGAGATGAATGAAACGGCGAGCATCATCAACAACATCTCGGAGAAAAGCCTGATCCTCCTGGATGAGATCGGCCGCGGCACTTCAACGTATGATGGCATCTCCATCGCCTGGAGTATCGTGGAACACCTGCATGCTTCCCCAGCTGCACCCAAAACACTTTTCGCGACGCACTACCATGAATTGAACGAGCTGGAGAATAAATTACCGCGTGTTAAGAACTATCATGTCACCAATAAAGAGGTAGGTAATAAGATCATCTTCCTGCGCAAACTGGCAAAAGGAGGAAGTACACACAGTTTCGGTATCCACGTGGCCAAGATGGCCGGCATGCCGCCCGCATTGATCGAAAGGGCCAACGAGATCCTTGCACAGCTTGAAGAAAAACATATGGACGATGGCGGCGCTCCACGTGCAAGCAACGCTACCGAACAGGTAAAACAACTGGGCACGGGAAAAATGCAATTGAACATCTTTGATATTCACTCGCAAACCTTTGAAGACATCAGGGACCTGCTGAATAATATTGATATCAACCGCCTCACTCCCGTAGAAGCGCTGCTAAAATTGCAGGAGATCAAACAAAGGGTCAAATAAGGTCAGACCTTGCCGATCCGGGCATAAACGGGAAAACGCAGCCGTACGGTCTTACCTGGTGAAACCTTCGCGAGCGATGGGAGGAGTTTTTCTTCAACAAGGTTTCGCCCGGTCTGTTTTAAGTAATGCTGGCAGGCACTCCATGTGTTGATATAACCCAGTACATCGGCCAGGCGCCATTCGTATTCCATAGTAAATTCCGGGGCGGCTATCTCTTCAAAAGGAAATGTGATACCGCGATACCCTTCATCTACCCAATGACGCTCGCTGTCCCAGAATGGCGCAGAATCAAGGAGATAAAATTCATGTATCGCGTTATTGATCACCGGGTCATCGACCTCGATCAACGAATACACCAACGCGGCGAAGATGCCTCCCGGCTTTGCCACCCTTTTCACTTCCTGATAGAACGGGTCAAAATCCATCCAGTGCAAGGCCTGGGAAATGATCACGAGGTCGGCAGAATGGTCTTCTAATGAAGCGTGTTCCGCCGCTTCCACCCGGTAATCAATGTTCGGTAATTGATGCGCATGCGCGACCTGGTTTTGGCTAATGTCTGTCGCGATCACCGACCTGAAATACGGGGCGATCTTTATGGCCGACTGGCCGTTACCGGTTGCCACATCCCAGGCCAGGTCGAACCCCTGCACCTGTTGCAGGATGAATTGGTATACAGCATCGGGGAATACCGGGCGGAAAGCCGCGTAATCGCGGGACTGTTTGGAAAAGTTATCCTTCGCCATTAATCTTTGCCGCTACTGCCGCGAAACTGGTGAATCGTCTCTTTGAACAGGACGTTAAAAGTGGTCAGTGAACCATAGATCATCGTCACATACTGCTGGAGGTCCACCTTGTCTTCGTCGGAGAGTACTTTATGGGCATTGATCTTTTGTTCAATGAGGCGAAGCCTGTCACGCACCATCACGATCTTATGGAAAAAAGTTTCGATCGGCACCTCTTTGGGCTGCAGGCTATCGTCTCCCGGCTTCAGTATTATGGTACCATTGTTCCAGCGGCCTGCCATTGGCACCAGTTGCACATCGTGCAGGCGCTGGTCGAGAATATTCTCGAGGGCACGTTCAATATCGGCAAGGGTTACCGAGGCACCCGCTCCACTGTCTCCTTCTACTTTCTCCACCACTCTGAACTCGTAATCTTTCGCAATGCTCTTCGAAGCGTTCTGGCTCTTGAACCATATGATGTAGAATTCGCTGGCAACGTCTACTACCACTCCCCTGCCGAAATGCGGGTGTTCTATACGGGAGCCAACGCCGAGTGACTGATTTTCCATTAGAATTATTTGTATTCAAATATCGCGTAACCCC
>JAJTCI010000287.1 GCA_021323155.1 Chitinophagaceae bacterium
ACATTCTTCTGTTATTTTGATCGCCATAACAAAAACTGTTTTTTGGTTGAGGATATATTTGCATTTCAAAAATAAGGTTCGCAGATGAAACGCCCATGTAAATTTTGCATGGGGGAAGCATGTCTCCCCGGTCAGTTCCATCCGGCCCTTTAGACTTAAAATAATGAACGGATGAATTTACAAGAACGCATCGCGGTAATGGCAAAGCTGGGAGAATACCTGAATGAAAATACTGACGAATATCAGCTGGTGAAAGAAAAAGCGAACCGGGAGAATGCATGGTTCATCCCCGAGTTCATCGACCTGGCTTCAAAGAATATCGCCAACGCTTTCCTCGATAAAGAAAAACTGGAGAACTGGACCCGGCGTTACAACGTACCCGCAATCCAACCCACTCCCCGCAACGTAGGTGTAGTAATGGCGGGAAACATACCGCTCGTGGGTTTTCACGACCTGCTGTGCGTATTCATCAGCGGCCATCGCCTCACGATCAAACTATCATCAAAGGACGAGGTGCTCCTGAAACACCTCGCCGCGAAACTGGTGGAATGGGATGCCCGTGTGGCAGACAACATCTCTTTGGCGGAAAGGCTCACTGGTTGCGATGCCTATATCGCTACCGGGAGTAATAACAGCGGGCGGTACTTCGAGCACTATTTTGCAAAATACCCGCATATCATTCGGTACAACCGCACTTCCGTGGCCATACTGGATGGAACCGAAAGCCTTCAGGAACTGGAGTTACTGGCCGATGATATCTGCCTGTATTTCGGGTTGGGTTGCCGCAACGTCACAAAACTCTTCGTACCGAAGGATTATGATTTCGTTCCGTTGCTGGCCTCGGTAAAGAAATACGGGCACTTCCAGGACCACCATAAATACAAGAACAATTTCGACTACCACCTCGCCTTGCTCATGATGGGCAATAAGTTCTATATGACCGACGGGTCTACCCTCTTTACCGAGCACACGTCTCCATTCACACCGGTCAGCCAGGTACATTTTGAATACTATAGTGACAAGCAATCAGTAGAAGCCGGGTTGAAGGACAACAAAGACGTCCAGGCCATCGTCGGGCATGGATTCCTGCCTGTCGGGCGGGCCCAGCAACCCGCGCTGGATGATTATGCTGACGGGGTGGATACCATGCAGTTCCTGCTTTCACTTTAACCCCCCGCCGGGGGAGGCCGGCGTTTAACCTCTTTTAACATTACGGTAAAAATTACAGGGGTTAAATTTGGACTAATGCAATAAAGACAGCGTTCCTGACTTTTTGGACAGACGGAAAGCAGAACGCGACCCGGGGCATATATTTTGAGCACAATCGTTGAACTTTTAAATCACCCTACATGAATCTGAAGAATATCCTGGCCGTTGTTGCGATCAGTGCGTCTACCGCCGTCGCGAGTGTTTGGGGTTATGGCAAATTACAGCAGAGCCGGATGGCGGGCATCCAGCAGGAAAGCAACCTCCCGGTGAACTATGCCGGTTTTTTTGACAACAAGAACAATCCCGCGCCCGTGGTGGACTTCACACCCGCGGCCACCGCGGCCACCCCTGCCGTGGTGCATATCAAAACCATTACGAAAGCCAAACAAACCAGCCAGAAACAGAAGAACCCGTTCAGTGACTTCTTTGGCGATGACATGTTCGAAGACTTTTTCGGTGGCCCCCGCGTCTATTCAGTCCCGGAACAGAAAGCCAGTGGCAGCGGCGTGATCTATTCAGACGACGGTTATATCGTGACTAATAACCACGTGGTGGCGGGCGCCGACGAGATCAACGTTACATTGAAGAATCGCAAAACTTATAAGGCCACGGTGGTGGGAACCGATCCCAGCAGTGACCTGGCAGTTATCAAGATCGATGCGAAAGCGCTTCCTTATGTAGTCTGGGGTAACAGTGACGCGGTAAAACTCGGACAGTGGGTACTGGCGATCGGCTATCCTTTGAACCTGGACGTTACGGTAACCGCAGGCATCGTTAGTGCTAAGGCACGCGCGATCGGTATCAACGACAGGCAGAGTGGCAGCCCCGTAGAATCATTCATCCAGACGGATGCGGCGGTGAACCAGGGCAACAGTGGTGGCGCTTTGATCAATACAGACGGACAGCTGATCGGTATTAATTCAGCCATCGCATCTCCTACAGGATATTATTCTGGTTATTCTTACGCTATCCCGGTGAACATCGTGAAGAAAGTGGTGAACGACATCGTGAAATACGGTACCGTTCAACGGGCATATATCGGCATCTCTTATCCCCGCGAAACGCTCACCGACGAACAGCGGGAGCAAATGGGCGTGAAGAACGATGAGGGTGTATACGTAAGCGATGTGTCGAAAGATGGCGCAGCGGTATCAGCCGGTATCAAAACAGGTGATATCCTTACGAAAGTAAATGGCGTTCCTGTGAGCAGCGGCCCTGAAATGGTAGAGCAGGTGGCACGCTATAAGCCGGGCGATAAGATCTCGGTTACTTACCTGCGCAACGGAAAGGAAAACACGGTGAACATCACGCTCAAGAACCGTGCAGGCAATTTTGATATAGTGAAAGCGGAGAACGCAGTTGAAAAGCTGGGTGGTGAGTTGGTGAATGTAGAACCCTCCATTGCCAACAGCAATAATATCGAAGGCGGCGTGTCTGTGAAGAAGAAAGGAACAACTGGCGCGATCGCCGGTTCCAAGATCCAGGAAGGCTTTATCATCACTTCAGTGAATGGCAAGCCGGTAAAGAATGTGCAGGAACTTACCGCGGCGCTGGCGAACTCGAGGGGTACCGTTTACTTTGAGGGAATCTACCCGGGCTTCCCGAATGAGACCTATCGTTACCCCGTAGCGATTTCAGCTGATGAATGATCTATTTTCGAATAACGCGATCCCGCCCACAGGGCGGGATTTTTTTTACCCTGCCCGGCATTACCGTGTATGCGCAACATTCATTTCATGTATACCAGCCATCCCCACGCATCCAGCTCAAACGTCACCTTATTTTCAAATGCATAAGACAGGCCACTAAAAAGCCCTTCAAATAATCCATGAAGGCTGTCGTGCTCCACCGTAACCTTTACCTTTTCGCTGGCGGAAAAATTCAATAGCACCAGCACGGTCCTTGTCTCATGTTGCCGGGTAAATGTCAGAACCCTGTCATCGTCACCGGTGGCTAATATCTCCGTAGCCCCATAACGCAGCGCGTTACAATCCTTTCGTGCGTTCAGCAATGTTTTGTAAAATGAATGCAATGCAGGCG
>JAJTCI010000037.1 GCA_021323155.1 Chitinophagaceae bacterium
CCTGCCTGTACAATTGTTTTTCCTTCACTTCCGGCGATACCAGGTATTTCTCATCTTTTGGTATGTGTTCTTTGCCACTGTCAGCGGACTGTTTCTTAAATCCTTTGGTGCGCGTTCGCTCTTCCTGGCCCCCGAATACATGAACCGTGTGGACGCACTCGCAACTGCTTTAGTGGGCATGGCCATTGGTGTTTTCGTCATGAGCTGGAACATCACCACCTTCATTCTGCATACCCGGCATATACGTTTCCTGGCCACCACCGCGCAACCCTTCTTAAAGTTCTGCATAAACAATAGTGTGTTCCCCGCCCTCTTCCTGTTACTGTACTTCTATAAGGCACTTGAGTATAACCGTTTTCAGCAGTTGATCTCCATGGGTGACATGCTGCAACTCATCGGTGGCTTCGTGGCGGGCTTCCTGCTTTCCGTCGCGCTGTCATTCTACTATTTCTACGTGATCGATAAACGCGTGTATAAGCGTGTGGGACGGAAGTTGACCCGCGCCAACCGCATTTACAACATCACCTCTAAACGCGCACCCTTACCCCGCACCAAAGCGGAATTACGTTGCGACTGGTTCCTGAGCGCAAGCATGCGGGTGAGAAAGCCCCGGGATATCCGGCACTATAGCGAAGAATTCCTGGATTCCATTTTCAAGCGCCATCATATCGCGGCCATCATAGCGGTCCTCATCGCCTTTCTGTTCCTCATCGGCATTAGTTTCCTTTCTGGCAGCACCTATTTTCAGATACCGGCAGCGGCTAGCGTAGCATTGCTGTTCGCCGTCTTGATCGCGGTGGCCGGGGCCTTCTCTCTGTTTCTTCGTTCATGGAGCATTCCACTACTCATCGCGGCTTATTTTGTCATCAACTGGATGTACCAGCAACACCTGATCGATCCAAGGAACAAATTGTATGGGCTCGACTATACCAAAGAGAAACGCGTTGCCTATACGCGGAACGCGGTACTGAAACTCGGTTCGCCAGAGAACGTGGAGGCTGATAAGAAAGCTTACCTGGAAATACTGAATACATGGAAGAAGAAACAGGGCAATGACAAGCCCGTGATGTACCTCGTTAACGTAAGTGGAGGCGGTTTAAGAAGTTCGGAATTCACCGTGGATGTGATGCAACGCCTCGATAGCCTCACCCAGGGCGCTTTCATGAACAAGACCTTCATGATCACCGGTGCATCCGGTGGTATACTGGGTGCCGCCTACTTCCGCGAGTTGTACTGGCAGAAACTACAGGGAAAAAATATCAACCTCCAGGATAAGCAATATTCAGATAACGTCTCTAGAGACTTGCTGAACCCGATCTTTTCCTCGTTCGTTACAACGGACCTGCTCGCACCCAGCCAGTCAGTGGAGATCAACGGCCAGCGCTATGTAAAAGACCGGGGATATAACTTCGAGCAACGCTTTAACGCCAACACCGGTGGTATATTGAACAAGAAATTAGGCGACTATGTATTGCCGGAGCGCAATGCGCAGATTCCAATGATGCTTTTCCATTCGGTGATCACGCGCGACGGTCGCCAGGTGATCATCAGCACCCATCCTTCCCGGTTTTTCATGCGCGCGGTAACGGATACCACCAATCTTTTCGCCAGCGACCCGGACGCGATTGATTACGTCTCTTTTTTTAAAGACAATAACCCCTACAATACCGGTATCCTTTCCGCTTTACGGCTGAACGCTACCTTCCCATACGTATTGCCGAATGTACTTTTACCAACCGAGCCGGTGGTGGATGCCATGGATGCAGGTTTGCGCGACAACTACGGGCTGGAATCCTCCCTTCGTTTCATTCATACCTTCCGCGACTGGCTGAAGGAGAACACAAGTAAAGTGGTCATTCTGCAGATCAGGGGCCGCCGCCTGGGTGAATGGGAAGCAACCGAGAACAATTCCATGAATTTCTTTGGCGAGGTGACGGGGCCGCTGTGGCTCCTGCAGAACAACTATTATAAACTCCAGGATTATTTCCTTGACGACCAGCTCCAATACATGTACAGTTCTTACGGTCCGCAATTGCACCGAGTGAACTTCCAGTACGTTCCCTCGAAGGAAGAAGCCCATGCCTCACTCAGTTATCACCTCACCGCCGCGGAGAAAAAAGACATCCGCAGGTCGCTGGATAATATCGGCAATACAAGGGAATTTATGCGATTGCTGGAACTCAGCAAGTAATTACCAGCGGGAGCCTGCTGACTCCGCTTCGATTATAACCTCCCGCAACCTGCAACCCGCAACCTGTAACTTGCAACCTGCAACCTGTAACTTGTAACTTGCAACCTTCCTACGGCTGCACAAGTCTAAAACAGCTTTTGATCACCTGTACATCCAGTATGTCGGGCGAAGACTTCGGCTCTCCATCTATATGCAATGGTGCCTTTTTCCAGTTCCTTATCTTGATAGCCGGCGCCTGGAAGTAAACGATATTCTTCTTCAATGCTTCTGCCGCCAGCACCTGTATCTTATTGCTGCCCCGTAATTGGCTCAGCAACATAAAGGGAAGCATCAGCTTATTCATCTTCTGGACCACCACCACGTCCAGCAGCCCGTCATTAAGACTAGCCTGTGGGGCGATCGTAACACGATTCCCGAATTGATTGCTGTTGGCGATGCTGATAAAGAATGCGTCGGTCGAGAAAGTAAACTCCTTCACCGCTATCTCGAAGGGATAAGTGCCTGCGTTGAAATAATTGATAAGTGTTTGCCTGGTATACGTCAGCAAACCCCTTGATGCCCTATTGGCGAAATCATGGGCCACCTGCGCGTCAAAACCCAGCCCGCTCAACATGCAGGAGAACTGCCCGTTTACCTGGAACCCATCGACTGGTTTGCTTTTGCCGCTGAGAAGGAGATCGAGAGCGGGTGCCGGCTTCATTGGTATACGGGCCGTGTAGGCAAGTCCATTACCGGATCCCATAGGTATGATACCGAACTGTACAGGCAGGTCGCGAAGCGCGTTTACCACCTGGTTAACCGTCCCGTCACCACCTACGATCCCCACGTGCGTAATGTTGCCCGCAACGATCCTTTCCCTTAATTCGGTGTAATCACAATCCACCCGCGTATCGCAGGTCTCGCAATGCAAACTCCTGGCGGCGGCCTCGTTCTTTATGAGGTCGACAACACCATGTTTTTTTACCGTACCGGAGACAGGATTAACTAAGAAAATAAATTTATTCATGATCAGACTACCTCTAAGGTAGCGATCAAAATTCTTTTGGATGGAGACGCTGCGGCTTTTGCAGGGTCGTTGGGGATGGCGATCGTAAAGATCTGGTAAGTCCCCGGGTTCAATTTATCAGTCAGGTCCTTCAGGCCGTAATTGAATACGCCGGGTTCTTTATCGTCAGTAAAAGACACCAGCGCGTCGGACTGGTTAAGCGGAACGATCTGGAACGTACGCACAAAGCCATTGTCCTGCTCTGGCGCAAGGCCACGGATAGTAAGCCTTTGCACATTGGCGATCTTCTCTTTGGAATTGACCGTTATCTTTTTGTTGGTATTGTCCTCGTTCAGGTGCACAGTGATGATCTGCTTCTGTGCGCTCACTTTAAATACATTCTGCTGCGCAAGGGCACCCACGCTAATAAAACTCAAAATAAATGCAATGATGATCTTCATAAAGAAGTTTAGTCCTGTATATCAAAAACACTACCACTTTATCAATGCACTGGCCCAGGTAAAGCCGCTTCCGAACGCCGCAAGGCAAACAATATCACCATTTTGTATTTTTCCGTCCTGCCAGGCCTCGCACAGGGCGATTGGTACTGAGGCAGCTGTGGTATTACCGTACTTCTGGATGTTATTATAGACCTGTTCGTCTTTCAACTTTAACTTTTGCTGTACGAATTGTGCAATGCGCAGGTTGGCCTGGTGGGGAATCAGCACCTTTATATCGGCAGGTTGGTAACCGTTTTTTGTTAAAGCCTCCATGATCACCTCGGGGAACTTAACAACCGCTTTTTTAAAAACAGCCTGTCCATCCATGTTAGGGTAAAGCTGCGCGTTGTCGATCATCTGGTGGCTCATGAACATATTTGCCATCTCGGCCTCATCAAAATCGGCCAGCCCCTCTTTCCAATGGTTTGCATGCGTGCCCGGGTTATACATGGCCAGTATCTCCGCCTCGGAACCATCGCTATGCAGGTGGGTGCTTAATATGCCACGCCCTTCGTCTTCTGTCGGCTGCAGCACCACGGCACCGGCCCCGTCTCCAAATATCACCGATACGTTCCGCCCCCGTGTAGTAAGATCAAGACCGAATGAGTGTTTCTCAGACCCGATCACCAGGATATTCTTATACATACCGCTCCTGATGAACTGGTCTGCCACGCTCAACGCATACACAAAACCACTGCATTGGTTGCGCACATCTAGTGCCCCGATCTCGTTCATCTGCATTGCGCGTTGAACCAGCACGCCGCAACCAGGGAAATAGTAATCCGGTGACAAGGTTGCAAAAACAATGAAGTCGATATCCTGCGCCGTGATTCCCGCCCTTTCGATCGCGATCTTCGCTGCCTCCACACCCATCGTCGTCGTCGTTTCTTTTGTACGGTGAGCGAACCTGCGCTCCTTAATGCCTGTCCTTTCCTGGATCCATTCATCACTGGTGTCCATGTGGCGTGTAAGGTCGTTATTGGTGATCACGTTATCGGGTACATACATCCCGATGCCGGCAATGATACTCCTTGGCATAGTAGTCGTTTAGTAGGGGAAAATAGGAAATTAATGTCTCATGCTGGCTCACGGCAATATCCTGGGACAAAATTCCAGAAGTGTAAGTACCCTCGCTTAGCAACCGGGTAGTTTATTACTCTTACCGTTTGTACAGGATAGTACCTTTCCAGTCGGTCACCGGGATCAGACCGATATACCTCGAATCCATCGCACCGTGTCTGTTATCACCCAGGACGAAATAATGGTCGGGTGGAATTTTCAATGGACCGAAACTGTCAGCCGTCCACGCATGCCCAAAAAGCGCACTCGCTTGTTGGTCGTCGTACATTACTCTGAATCTGGCAGCCCCGATTTTACGGGCTTCAATATCGGGCAACGTCATATATCCGGAATCGGTGTCTGTCGGTTCAAAGTCACCGGCTTTAACCAAGTTTGCGTATGCTGCGGATACCTTATACCGGTGTTGAAGACTAAGGTCGGTGTCCACGTTTTTTCCATCGATGAATGCGATACCATCTCTGATTTCGATGGTATGACCAGGTAAACCGATAAGACGGTAAACAAAAATGTAGTTTTGGGTTGTGTCTAGACCGTAATTACGATGGCTCGTAAAAGCGATAAAGTCGAATTGGGTGGGCTTTTTTAGGTTGGATGCAATAAATCTTTCATCCAATTTGATCGTAGGCTCGTTGGCCTTGGTGGGCGCTGAATAAATTTGGATCGCGCCCGTTAACCGCCCTGCGACGAAAAGTGTAAAGACGATACCTGAGAGGATACCGGTAGTTATTAAGATTTTCTTCATAAACGGGGGTAAGGATAAAAATAAGAAACTAGCGGAACGCACGAGCAACTTCCGGAACAGGCCTTAAGCCTTACCACATTTTACAGAGCTTGTATAGCATTGTGTCTCAGACCGCTCCTAAACATTCACTTCTTTTAAGGCTTTACCCTCGCTGCAAATCCGTACTTTCGCCGCCCAATGGAAATAAGGAACATAGCCATCATCGCCCACGTTGACCATGGTAAGACCACACTGGTTGACAGGATATTACACACCACTAAGGTGTTTCGAGACAACCAGGAAACAGGTGAATTGATCATGGACAGCAACGATCTTGAAAAAGAAAGGGGCATTACCATATTCAGTAAGAACGCTGCTGTTATCTATAAGGATGTTAAAATCAACGTAATCGATACCCCGGGTCACTCTGATTTCGGTGGTGAAGTAGAAAGGGTATTGAAGATGGCCGATGGCGTATTGCTCCTGGTCGACGCTTTCGAAGGACCGATGCCACAAACCCGTTTCGTGTTGCAGAAAGCGCTTCATTTAAAGTTGCGCCCGATCGTCGTGATCAATAAAGTGGACAAACCAAACTGCCGTCCCGACGAAGTACACGACGCCGTTTTCGAACTATTCTTTAACCTGGATGCTACCGAAGAGCAGCTGAACTTTCCTACCTTTTATGGGTCAGGAAAACATGGCTGGTTCAATGATAAGAACGAAGAATGCGAAGACATCACACCGCTGATGGATGGCATTATCAAATACGTACCCCCGCCAAAGATCGCCGAAGGGCCTTTACAGATGCAGATCACTTCGCTGGATTACTCATCTTTCCTGGGAAGGATTGCGATCGGTAAAGTGTCTCGTGGTGTGATCAAAGAAGGTCAGCAGATCGCTTTGATGCAGGCGGACGGCACCATAAAGAAGATTAAGATTCGCGAGCTGTATGTTTTCGAAGGCATGGGCAAGCGTAAGGTAACGGAAGTAGTCGCCGGTGACCTTTGTGCTGTTGTTGGATTGGAAGATTTCAATATTGGTGATACAATAGCGGACCTGGAAAACCCGGAAGCGCTGCCTTTGATCAGTGTCGACGAGCCTACTATGAGCATGCTTTTCAGCATCAATAACTCCCCTTTCTTTGGTAAGGATGGCAAATTCGTTACCTCCCGCCACCTGCGCGACAGGCTGATGAAAGAAACAGAAAAGAACCTCGCGTTAAGAGTAGAAGATACAGATGGAGCAGATAGTTTTCTCGTATACGGTCGCGGTATCCTTCACCTGGGTATCCTGGTGGAAACCATGCGCCGGGAAGGTTATGAACTCACCGTAGGCAACCCCCAGGTACTGGTCAAGTACATCGATGGAAAGAAATGCGAACCTTACGAGAACCTCGTGGTGGACGTACCTGCTGAGTATAGTGGAAAGGTGATCGACCTGGTTACGCAGCGTAAGGGAGAGATGCAGGTAATGGAAAGCAAAGGCGAGATGCAGCACCTGGAATTCGAGATTCCTTCCAGGGGACTGATCGGCCTGCGTTCACAGATGCTCACCAATACAGCGGGCGAAGCCGTAATGGCACACCGTTTTATAGAATATAAGCCCTGGAAAGGCGTTATTCCAGGCCGCAGCAATGGTGTACTGATCTCGAAGAATCAGGACAAAACAACTGGTTACTCGATCGATAAATTGCAGGACAGGGGAACTTTCTTCGTTGAACCCGGGGAAGAAGTGTACGCGGGGCAGATCATCGCGGAAAACATCAAGCCAGGCGATCTTGTAGTGAACGCGACCGAGCCTAAGAAGCTCACGAACCACCGTGCAAGCGGAAGCGACGACGCCTCCCGTATTGCCCCCAAAACCCTGATGACGCTCGAAGAATGTATGGAATACATACAGGAAGACGAGTGCATCGAAGTAACGCCGAAACACATCCGCATGCGGAAGGTGGTGCTGAATGAAGAAGACCGTAAAAAGGTGTCCAAAAGAATGAGTTCAGAAGCTGTTTAACCAGCCTGCCAGATAATTAGAGAGCCGTTACCACTGTAACGGCTTTTTTGTGTGACGTAGGTTAGGTTCCCACAAGAGCGTTTTCTTATGTTTGCAGCGATGTTATCGATAAAGACAATCGTTGTTTGCGGCGCCGGCACCATGGGCAGCGGTATTGCCCAGGTGGCTGCACACTCCGGGTTCAACGTCATCCAGTTTGATCTCAACAGCGCTATGCTCGACAAAAGCCGGGCGGTCATTGAAAAAAACTTTGACTTCCTTATCTCTAAGCAAAAGCTGGAGGCCGATCAAAAACACTCGATTCTTCAACGCATTGTCTTCACAGACGCGATAGCGGAATGTAAAGGGGAAGTGGTGGTGGAAGCCATCATTGAGAACAAGGGCGCAAAAGTGGACCTTTTTAATAAACTGGCTGCAGTTAATAAGGCCGGCACTGTCTTCGCCACCAATACTTCTTCTATTTCTGTTTCGGAGATCGCCGCAGAAACCACAGATCCCGGCCGGGTAGCCGGCATGCACTTCTTTAACCCGGCACCCCTGATGAAACTGGTAGAGGTGGTGAAAGGCGAACAGACAAGCGAAGAGGTCGTTCAACTGCTGTCAGACCTCTCCCGTAAAATGGGAAAGACACCAGTGGTCTGCAACGATGCGCCGGGCTTTATCGTAAACCGCGTTGCGCGGCATTATTACCTGGAGGCAATGAAGCTGGTGGAACAGGGCCTTACCGATATAGAAACTGTGGATGCGGTGATGGAAGCCACTGGGTTTAAAATGGGTCCTTTTAAATTAATGGACCTGATCGGTATGGATATCAACTACGGCGTAAGCAACATTGTTTGGGAAGCTTTAGGAAAACCTGAGAGATTAAGACCCTCACCACTGCAGAAAGCAAAAGTGGACGCAGGTGAATTTGGGCGAAAGACCGGCAAAGGATTTTATCATTATTGATGGATACGTTCAAAACCGATATACTGGACATTAATAAGAAAGGCAGAACGGCTTTCTGGCTGGTAGTATCCGGTATCACGATCGCAGTCGCTACGCTAATGATCCTCAAACTCATTCCTCTTATGTTACCGGTTGTCTGGATGGCGGTGTTGATTTATTCTTTCCTCCGGTTTTATCTGCAGACGAGGAAACAGGTCCTTAAGAAATCGGGCGGTAGGCTGGAATTAACTGATCAGTCCATCCGGTTGCAAGGTGAAACGTTCCGGCTGGAAGACCTTGATTCAATCTCGGTTTCCATTGCCGGGTGGCGCTCCTACAGCAGGAGTAATGACAGGTCGATGCCCGTAAATGAATTGCATACCGGTGATAAGAACTATATCTCATTTATTCATTCAGGAAAGGAGCACCGTGCAGAGTTCCTCCTCGCATCCCACAACGATTGGGAATTACTGCGGCACCACGTAATCAGCTGGTATCAACGCGGCTTAAAGGTCGTCGAGAATCATCATGGCAATAAAACCTATGGCCTGGAAATGTTGAACTACGCAGAGATACAGGAGTTCAAGCGACTTATATCACCGAAAAGTAAAGCGAAATGATATTAGTGACCGGCGGAACAGGACTCGTAGGTGCTCATCTTATAACTGCCCTCGTTGAGGAGAGTAAGCCGGTGAAAGCGATCTATCGCTCCGTTATCCCGGAATTCCCCGGTAGCAATAAAGTCACCTGGCAACAGGCTGACATACTTGATATTCCAGCTTTGGAGGCCGCCATGTCTGGCATTGACCAGGTTTATCATTGCGCCGCGGTCGTTTCCTTTAACCCGAAAAAGCGGGCATTGCTTTCACAAACAAATATTGAAGGAACCACTAATGTAGTTAACGCGGCGCTTACATGCGGGGTAAAAAAATTGCTATTCGTTAGCTCAGTGGCGGCGCTCGGCAGGATCCGAAAAGGCCAGGTGGTTAACGAGACAATGCACTGGAGCAAGGAGACAAGCAACAGCGAGTATGGCAAAACAAAATACCTGGCAGAGATGGAAGTCTGGCGTGGAGATGCGGAAGGCTTGCCCTGCGTGATCGTCAACCCCACGGTAATACTTGGAGAAAGTGATTGGACCAAAGGGTCCACGGGGATTTTCAAAACCATCCATGATGAATTTGCTTGGTACACCGATGGTATCAGTGGTTTCGTGGATGTGAAAGACGTAGTGAAAGCGATGATCATGTTGATGGAAAGCGATATCTCAGGCGAACGGTTTATCCTCAACGCCGAGAACCTTCCGTATAAGACACTGTTCGATTATATAGCTACCGGTTTCGGGAAACGCCCGCCGTATAAAAAAGTAACGCCTTTCATTGCTAACCTCGTGTGGCGATACGAAGCATTGAAGGGAAAACTCACCGGTATTGATCCGTTGCTCACCAAAGAGACAGCTAATACCGCACAGGCAAAAGTTCAATTCGATAATGCAAAGCTTCTACGTCGCTTCACGCATTTTGAGTACACATCCATGTCGCAAACAGTACAACGCATCTGTACTTACCTAAAACAGAAACACCAGCTGTGAAGCTTGCAAACAGAAAAAAACAGCCTGCGCGGGCCTGGGGACCATCTTTCTCAAAAATTTTTTTCCTGGATTTATGGCGGGAAATTGCCGACGCATCCGTTCTGGTTTGAGAATTATTTTCACTACAATACGTTTGACTAATAAAATTTCAATTCGCTGAAAGCCTTTATTCATCATTGTTTCAGCGAATGAGAAAACTCTAACGGAACACGTTCACAGCTTTACAAACCTCGCTTTCCTCCGGCACAACACTGCACTAATCCACACTGCCCGAAAAAATGTGAATAAAATTCCTTCAATTTTTTTTTGTGTAAGTAAAAAGTCTTTTTAATATTGTGTAGGGAATTTGCGTTCCCGGTACTTACTAACCCATCCATATAACAAAGTCCCGATCTCTATCGGGACTTTTTCTTTTATACGATTCGCGCTTCACTCACTCCATCTTGCTTGCTCCGAACGTTGCGCGTCGTTTGATTTTCATAGGAAGCCTTAATAATAAATAAGCTGTTTCTGCGAAGAGCCATCGCTATACAGATCGATGAGCGCATAGGCTGGTGGGAACTCATCCAGTTTTCCCTGCCACCAGTTTCCGGCCACGGAGCCGTTGCACATATACTTTACGCCCAGGTATTCCACTTCATCTATGTAATGTACGTGGCCACTTAAACAGAGCTTAACGTTCTTATATTTAAAAAAGAGGTCCTTCAGTTTTTTGACATCGCTATGCTGCTCTTTTTTGGGGAACCGCATCTTTCCGGATCCTTTTCTCTCCACGGCATACATCATCGCGGCAGCGGAAATGATCGGCACGTGCGAATACACGCATACAGGTTTGTCTGTTGAAGCGAGTTCCTGTTCCAGCCAGGCGAACTGCGCATCATCCAATTCGTAACTAACCTGGCCAATACTATCCAGCGCGATGAACTTCCATCCATTCTGTTCAAATGAATAATAAGGTTTGCTCAGGCCGAGCATTTGCATCGCCCACAACTTGCCTTCCCGGTGCCTGAATTTTTCTTCGATGTCATTGACCATCCATACGTCATGGTTGCCCAGGCAATTGTACATAGGGATGGAACAGCAGGTAGTGCTGTCGTTCCACACGTCCCAGCATTCCTCCACGAAACCTGCAGCGGTATAATTCGCCTCCAGCACGCTGTCACCGGTGTTCAGGATAAGATCAGGCTTATCCTGCATGCCGTTGAGCTGGCGGAAAATGGTCTTCAGCGCTTTTTCTGTCTTTAATTTAGGCTGGGAGTGACAGTCCGTAATGTGGGCGATACGGATCGATCTGGTCCGGGTTTGCAATATCCCGCTATTGTCAGCCGGGGCAGCACTGGCAAGCTTTCCGAAGCCGATCGCCCCGATGCCACCTAATAAGCCGTTCCTCAAAAATGATCTCCTGTCTACCATAAGTCCCCGATTCGTCTGTTATTCAATCGTCCACAAGGTGTAAAACCAACGCTATGCCAGTATTACGGGCGTATTATTATATTATTATGCGGCCTGCATACCTATTATATATATGTAGACTCCCGCTTCGTTTGTTGGTTAGCGGAGGACTTGTTAATTACCCATCCCATGGAATTGGCTGTCTGTTCACAACGGGTGGCTAAAATTTAATGCAATTTTTATATTGAAAATCAACAAAATACAACGGGTGCCCTGAAAATAGTTGCCACAATTCTTGGTAAATCACATGCATCCACACACCTTTGCCACCCGTTTAAAACGAACGGCCTGCGGTTCTGGATAGGGAGCCGTGGATTTTACAAACGTTCGCCTGTTGGCGGACAAAAGAATTAAAAATGAGCAAATTACATTTCACAACCAAGCATGCAAATGCGGCTACCGTACAGCGCAACTGGTACGTTGTGGACGGTACGACGGTACTAATCAAACCGTAGGTCGCATGTGTTCCCGGATCGCCTCCGTTCTTCGTGGTAAGAACAAGGCCTATTACACGCCACACGTAGATTGTGGTGATTTCGTTGTTATTATCAATGCCGACAAGATTCAGTTCAGCGGCAATAAGATGGATGAGAAGGTTTATATCAATTTCTCTGGTTACCCTGGCGGTAAGAAAGAAGAAATTGCCAAGGACCTGTTGAAGCGCCGCCCCGAAGTGATCCTCGAAAGAGCGATCAAAGGCATGCTCCCCAAGAATCGCCTGGGCCGCAAAATGTACAAGAAACTGTTTGTTTACGCTGGTAGCGAACATCCGCACACCGCGCAGCAACCAAAAGAACTGAAGTTCTGATCAAACAAATCAATTAAATCATTCCAATCTTAAATAATGGAAAAACAAAAAAACGCAGTTGGTCGACGTAAAGAAGCCGTTACCCGCGTGTTCCTGAGCAAGGGCGATGGTAAGATCACTATAAACGACAAAAATTACAAAGAATATTTTCCACTGGTATACCTCCAGAATCAGGTAGAAGTGCCACTGAAGACTACTGAAGTCTTCGGTAAGTTTGATGTGATCGTGAATGCCCAGGGTGGTGGTTTAAAAGGACAGGCCGAAGCAACCAAACTGGGTATTGCCCGGGCCTTGCTTGAAGTTAATCCTGATTTCCGCCCCGCGCTGAAGGCCGCTGGCCTCCTGAAAAGGGATCCACGTGGCGTTGAAAGGAAGAAATTCGGTCACAAGAAAGCGAGAAAAAGCTTCCAGTTCAGCAAACGATAAGAATATGGGGTTGGCATTTCGAATTTTTATGCCGGCACTTATTATCAACATTAATTATCAAATTTCAAATAACTAAAATGGAAAATAGCACTTCACTTCAACATCAACTACTCGAAGCAGGTGTACACTTTGGCCACCTGAAGAAGAAGTGGAACCCTAAGATGCTGCCTTATATCTTCGCTGAGAAGAAAGGGATTCACATCATCGACCTCAATAAAACAGTTGATGGTTTGCAGGAAGCTTCCGCAGCAATGAAGCAGATCGCCAAGAGCGGTAAAAAGATCATGTTCGTTGCCACCAAGAAGCAGGCGAAAGAGATCGTGAGCGAATGCGCGAAGCGCGTGAACATGCCTTTTGCTACTGAAAGGTGGCTGGGTGGTATGCTAACTAACTTCAACACGGTTCGCAAGAGCGTAAAAAAGATGCAAAGCATAGAGAAAATGCTGAGCGATGGCAGCGCTGAAAGCCTTACCAAGAAAGAACGTCTTACCCTCAGTCGTGATAAAGACAAGATGGAAAAAGTACTGGGTGGTATTTCGCAACTGGGCCGGCTGCCTGCTGCATTGTTTCTGGTGGATATCGGCCACGAGCATATCGCCCTGGCGGAAGCTAAACGCCTTGGCATCACCACCTTCGGCATGGTGGATACGAACAGCGACCCGAACAAGGTTGACTTCGCTATCCCTTCGAATGACGACGCTACAAAGTCGATCGCTATCATCACCAATTATATTACCGCGGCCATCGCGGAAGGTCTGAGCGAAAGACAGGCCGCCAAAGATGATGAAACAGAAGAAGTAGACAACGAAGCGGAAAAGAAAGCCGCGCGCTTGCAGGCTGAAGCGGAAGCGGAAGCTGGCGGACGTGGAAGAGGCAGGGGTCGCAGCACCGAAGGTGGCAACACCGGTGGTGGTCCTGCCGGCGCACCGAAACGTCGCGTGCCCAACAGCAGGAGACCTGCTGGCGGCGGCGGAAGATAATATTTCAATAAGTCAAAATTCAAAAGGCAAAAGGCATCCAGCTTTTGAGTTTTGAATTTTGACTTTTTCATTTCTTAGAGAATCAAATAAAAGACGATATTTTATGTCAACAACAGCAACGATAACAGCGCAGGATATTAATAAACTCCGCCAGGCAACCGGCGCAGGTATGATGGACTGTCGCAAAGCATTAACTGAAACCAATGGCGACTTTGAAGCAGCGATCGATTGGCTGCGTAAACAAGGACAGAAAGTGGCGGCGAAAAGAAGCGATCGGGAAGCCAAAGAAGGTGTGGTGATCGCCAAGACAACTGCCGATAACAAAGCAGGCATTGTTATGACCATCAGTTGCGAAACCGATTTCGTTTCAAAGAATGCGGATTTCGTGGCATTTGCCCAGGGAATCGCCGATGCGGCGATCGCTAATAACGTAAAGAGCGCGGAAGAACTGAACAACGTGGAAGTGAACGGCGCAAAAGTATCTGACCTCATTAACGACAAACTGGCTTCTATTGGGGAAAAGATCGGTGTAGCCCGCTTCGAGAGAATTGAAGCACCATATGTTGCTTCTTATATCCATGGCGCCAACCGAATGGGAGTACTGGTCGGACTGAATAAAGACGCTGCGGAAGCCGGCAAGGACGTGGCAATGCAGATCGCAGCCATGAACCCCTTAGGTGTGGATGCTGAGAGTATTCCGGCGGATACCATTGAAAGGGAAAGAAACATCGTGGTGGAAACCATGAAAGCCGATCCGAAAATGGCGGGCAAGACCGATGAGATGATCGGCAAGATCGCCGAAGGAAAGTTGAATGCCTTCTTTAAAGAAAATACCCTGATGGCGCAGCCATTCGTAAAAGACGGTGGTAAATCAGTAGGCGACTACCTTAAAACCGTTGATAAGGACCTGAAAGTGGTGGATTTTAAGAGAGTAGCCTTAGGTTAAAATATCGGATCAAAGGAAAAAGCAGCCTGTAGGGCTGCTTTTTTTTTACCCCTGCACCCCAAAATTTTAATGGCGGTAAGTAGATATTAAAATTAAATTAGCTCAGCCAATGAATCCTGAATTGAGAAATTGCTACCTGCATAACTGCACCAGGCGGGTCACTGTCAGATAGCCCGATTCTTTTTTCATTGTTACCCACCCTTGAAAGATTCAACCATTCCCTTTCGCTTACGCGGTTGAGAGTTTAATTAATAAATGCGAACCATGAAAAAAATTTACACGGCGATCTGTGGTATCATTGCTATTTGCCTCCTGTTTGTGTCCGGCGCGACTGCGCAAACACCCCAGTATTTTACAACGGGGGGTACATCCAGTAACAGTTTCCCATTCAACAGCACGGCTAGCAACAAAGTGCAATGGCTGTACACACCCGCTGACTTTTCGGCGACGCCTATTTCCGGGAACATCAGTAAAGTGTACATACGCGCGAGTAATGCACAGACCAGTACTTACAGTAACATAACGATCAAAGTAGGCTATACCACGCTCACCACGTTTCCCGCGGGCACTAGCAGTTTTGAAACGGGCCTCACGGAAATCTATTTTACTGCTTCACGCACAATAACAACAGCCACAGACGCATGGGTTGAATTTTCGCCCGTTTCAGGAACTTTTTTTTACGATGGGGCCCAAAATATTGTCGTCGAAGCTTCAGAAACTGCCTATACCGGCACTGGTTTTTCCGTGCGGCAGAATACCGCGGGCGGTAACCTTCGGCTGTACGGCGGTGTTGCCTCAACTACCGGAACCGCAGCTACGGGACAGGCGAACTTTGGATTTGACCTGGTGCCTGCAGGTCCCTGCACTTCACCACCCACACCCGGGTTCGCGGCGGCTTCACCTGATACCACGTGTTCTGGATCACCGGTGATGCTCACCGTGAGTGGGCATTCCGATGGAACGGGGCAAACCTACCAATGGCAATCAGGTCCTTCTGCTACAGGCCCTTGGACAAATGTCGGTACCAGTTCCGGCGTCGCGCCGTTTATCGTTAATCCTACCGACACTACCTGGTACCGTGTAGCGGTAACATGCAGCGGAAATACCGATTATTCCGCTGCAGTGGAGGTGGTCGTGAACCCGGCATTTCCCGGGGGCACCTATACCATTGACGGGGGCTCACCTACAGGAGGAACCAACTTCCAGACATTCACCGATGCAGTCAATGCGATCGCCTGCGGCATAGCCGGGCCGATCGTTTTCAATGTAACACCTGGAACCTATAATGAACAAATAACCATTCCCGCCGTCAACGGCACTTCCGCCACCAATACCATCACCTTTAAGGGCAACCTGGCAACAATCAGTTACAATTCGGCGAACAGCAGTGCCCGGGCAGGCATTCATCTCAATGGAACAGATCATGTTACTATCGACAGCTTGATTATCGATGGTTCCGCGGGAACGTATTCATGGGGCATTGTACTGTCTAATCAGGCTGACAGTAACCGCATCAGCAACTGCACAATTATCGGCAGCACGTCTAATACCACCGCGACCAATTTCCTGGGAATCGCGATCAATGGATCCGCTTCCACAACGGCCACCAGCGGTAACAATGGGAATCATAACCAGATCATCAATAACACCATTACCGGGGGATACTACGGCGTTTACCTCTACGGAAATTCGTCTTCAACTACGCAGAATACCAATAACCAGGTACGTGGAAATATCATTCAGGATGCCCACCTGTACGGCATCTATGCAGCCTATCAATCTGATGGGCTGGTAATCAGTAAGAATGATATTTCAAAACCCCTCCGCAATAACGGCACAGCCACCACAACTACGTATGGGATATTTCTTACTACTGGAACGGTGGGAGCGCTGGTCGAGAAAAACCGACTGCATAATATGTTCGACGCCATGCAGGCAAACACGGGCGCCTTCTATGCATTGTATGTTGCTGCAGACGCAACTGCGGGCGATCCGAATATCATTTCCAATAACCTCGTTTATAATATCGGTGGTAATGGAACATTGTATGGATTGTACAATACCAATGGCGATAACATGAAGGCCTATCATAATACCATCGCTCTGGATGACCAATCCGCTACTTCCGCTGCCGCCTATGGTATTTACCAGACCACGGCGGCCACCGGGTTGGATTATAAAAATAATATCGTGGTGGTCAGCCGCACAGGTACCGGAATCAAACGCGCCATTTATTTTGTCACCACCACATCCACCATCACTTCGAATAATAATGTACTGGTGATGATGAGTACTGGCGGAACAAACAACCATCTTGGGCAGTTCGGCACAACGAACTATACAACGCTGGCTGACTGGAAGACCGCTAACACAAACGCCTACGATCAGCAAAGTGAATCGATCGATCCGCTATTCACAAGCCCTTCCGCAGTACCGGCTGATTATACACCAATGGAGCCAACGATCAATAATATTGGGGTGAACGTAGGCATCGCGACAGATATATTGGACAATGGGAGAAGCAGCATCAGCCCCGACCCGGGTGCTTATGAGTTCAGCTTTTTAACCGCGGGAATCAACATGGGTGCCGAAGGCCTCGTTACTCCGGTGGTCCATCCGGAAGGTTGCTATACGGCAACGGAAACTGTCACTATCCGCGTCCGGAACAATCGATTGACCACGCACGACTTCTCCGTGAACCCGGTTACCGTTACGGTGAATGTCTCCGGTGCCACCACCCAAACACTCACGCACACTATTAATACCGGCACCCTGGCTTCCGATGCGACAATGAACGTAGTAATGCCCGGTACGGTTAACATGACCAGCACCGGGACTTACACCTTTGACGCCAGCACATCCGTTGCCGGTGACGTGAACAATTCGAATGACGCGATGCCTCCGGCCTCCCGCACACGTGTGGACCTGGTGGCAGGCACTATTGCCGCAACACCCGAAGGTTATTGTGTATCCGCCGCGCAAAACCCGCAACTCAATGTCAGCGGTCATACCGGTTTCGGAGCGCTGCAATGGCAACACAGTACTACTCCCGGAACTGGCTTTACGGATATACCCGGGGGTACCACCGCTCCATTCACTATTCCGGGTACCATCACGCAGACCATGTACTACCGGCTCGCCGCAACCTGTGGAAGCACGACGGTTTACTCGAACGAGATCGAGGTATTATTCAATAATCCCCTGGTTACCTCTACGAGTCCTGGAACAAGGTGTGGAACAGGAACCGTTGACCTTTCAGCCACATCCAATGCGGGCTCCACGTTGAAATGGTATGCTGCGTCTACAGGTGGCTTACCGCTGGGCACCGGGCCAACGTTCACAACGCCATCAATAGCAAGTACCACCACCTATTATGTTGCGGCTGAGGCAGGCTCCAATGTGTACAGCGTTGGACGCACGGTACCGGCAAGCGCTTCGAATTTAACGGCATCGCCACGCGGACTTATATTCAACGCCAACCAACCGTTCCTGCTGAATAGTGTTACGGTATTTTCAACTGCGGCAACAGGAGGTTCAGGCACTATCGAGGTAAGGAATAGTGCTAATGTTGTCATCCTGGGACCACTTGCGGTGAACTGGGCCGGTGGAGGTACCGCTGCTGCGCCAATACCCGTAGTGATACCACTGAATTTCTCGATCCCCCAAGGTACCGGCCACCGCTTATTTATGAGTACAATGACGGGTGGAGGTATTTCATACGAGTTTACCGGCATCACCGCTGCAACGTTCGATGCCTACAAGAGTCCGGGGAACGAGCTAGAGATCACTTCAAGCATCACTTCGTTCACAGGCACACCTTCGCTCACTACTTATTATTATTTCTACGACTGGCAGATCAGCCTGGGTTGTGCGGGCTCACGCAGTGCGGTAATTGCGACGGTTACAGCACCACCTGCGCTCACAGTCACTGCAAGTAAAACTGTTTGTAACAATGCGGTTCACTTGCTGGAGGTAACATCTGCGATCGCGGACTTCAATCAATATACCTGGAGTCCTGTGACAGACCTGTATACAGATGCGGCCGCTACCATACCCTATAATGGTACCACCGCAACGCAGGTGTATGTGAAGACGACGACACCGGGAGCGACAACCTATACACTAACTGCCACCAACACCACCTCGCAATGTGTGAACACTGCCACAAGCGTAGTGACGGTAATGCCGGATCCCGTGGTCACTCCTTCGATGCCAGAAATCTGTATCTCAGGTTCAGCCACGCTGTCACTAACGCCTTCTTCAGGATATGGCGCTGGAACTTTCCAGTGGCAGTCTTCGACAGACGGAACGGTCTATACGGATATTAGCGGGGCAATGGCCAACAATTACGTTACACCCACTCTCACACAAACCACCTGGTATAAATTGATACTAAAAGATCAGGCAGGAGCTAATTGTGGCACATCACCCACCGTACAACTGGTAGTGAATAACCCGCAGGTTACCGGCACCACGCCAGGCGCGCGCTGTGGTACAGGTAGTGTCCTGTTGGGCGCCAGTGGAAGCGCAGGTACTACGCTTGAATGGTTTGCTGATGCGGCTGGTGGCACCCCTCTGGGTTCGGGACCTGCGTTTAATACACCAGATATCAGCACCACCACCAATTATTATGTTAGCGCCGCACTGAGTGGTGGCGGTGGTGGAACAGCTGCGGCCATTTTGATCACAGAGCTCGATATTGGCACCAACGATCGCCTCGAGATCCAAAACGTTTCTCCTTACCCTGTGGATGTTACGGGATGGAAAGTCGCGGTAAGTAATGACTATGGTAATATCAATGCGGTGAACGCGATTGTTCAAACCCTTAGCGGTGTGATGAACCCGGGTGACCTGCGATCATGGACAGACGCCGCGGCAGGCCCTAATTATTGGGGCAATAATATGCTATGGAATCCCGGCGCATTCCCAACCTATACCGGCTGGGCGGCGATCTTGGATAACAGCAACAACCTCGTGGATATCGTCTTCATGAACTGGCCATCGGCAAATATCCAGGGTTCGAATATCATTATCTCGGGCACGCCTGTTACCGTGGGTAGCAAATGGAGTGGTGATGGGGTGAATATCGCTTCCGTCTCCGCGGCCCAAAGCGTTTCGCGGCAGGGCAACCTGGATAATAATTCGACAAGCGACTTCACTATTATCAATTTGTCAATAGGTAGCAGCAACCCGGGCATGACCATTCCATTCAGTGGCTTCGCTTGTACAAGCGCGAGAACAATGGTGACGGCAACCGTGAATCCGACTGCCAGTAACGCGGCAGGTGCAGCGGGAACAACGGAATGCGCAACCATCAATGTGACGGGAACCAACACCGTTGAGTTCAATCATACCGACTGCGACGCGATTGCCCAGGTAACGCCGGCAGGATCTAACCCGGTTAGCGGGAACGTGACAGCCTGCGTAACGATTGACGCGGCTGTGCCTGTGGTTAACGGTCAGCCCTACCTGCAACGCCACTACGACATCACGCCTGCGGTGAATCCTGCAACATCCACCGCGAGAGTGAGGTTATTCTTCCTGCAATCTGAATTCAACGCATACAATGCGGTGAGCGGTATATATCCCAAATTACCGGTGGGTCCGACTGATGTGGCTGGAATCAATAATTTCCGGATCACTCAGTTTCATGGAACCGGCACAACCCCGGGCACCTATACGGGCACCGGCGTAGTGATCGCACCTGGCGATAGCCTGGTATGGAACAGCAGCGTTAACCGGTGGGAGGTCACTTTCTACTTGAACGGCTTCTCTGGCTTCTTCGTACACACCGGCCAGTGGGTGCTGCCTGTAACGCTGGTGAACTTCCGTGGCGAACAGAAAGAGTCACTTAACAGGTTACTCTGGACCACTTCAACCGAGACCAACAACCGTGGTTTCGAACTGGAGCGCAGCGCGGATGGAAGAACGTTCAGCAGCATC
>JAJTCI010000288.1 GCA_021323155.1 Chitinophagaceae bacterium
ACCAGTTGTCGCGCATGTGGGGAAGCAACCAGACACCCAAGGTCCTTGCATTTGTTGATAGCAGCCATCTTTTTACCGGCAACCGGCTCATTAATTTCCAAACAGGAAGGATCGTGGCGGAGATCCCGGGAGCGTTTGATGACTGGAACCAGGAGCTGAAGCTGGTCAGAATGCGATATGATTCCACCGCCGCGGCGGTATACGATGTACATGGCAATCTTATGGCGCATGTTAAGGGCAACCTTGCGGAATCAAACCTGGAGGATGACTGGAGTTATCTTTTTGCGGAGACCGACGATAGTCTTCGGGTAGCTGGTGTTGGCTCGGGCACGAGCTACAGCGTCATTGGAAATTTCGAAGCGAGGGATGAAAAGGATCAATATCTCATAACTGCAAGCGGATCCAATGTTGCTGATTTTGGATGGGGATGGAATTATAACATAAAACGAACAACCACCGAAGTCTCCGATGCCAATGTGTATCTCTGGAACATTGCATCTGGAAACTTGTTGCAGCGAACAGCGGCAGAATACACTTCGGTACTGACGGACAGCGCGGGCAATTTTCAGTACATGGTTGCCGAAAAAGAGATTCCCGGGAAAGAAGACTATTCCAACCGTACATGGATATACCGTTTTGCAACACGCGATACACTTGAGTTTCCTGGCTCATTTAAAACCGCCGGGACGGAAAACAGGTATATCACTACAACAGATGGTGATAGTACTTATGCGTTTGACCTGGCAACGGGAAATAAAATGCCTGTTCCCGGGGATTCTTTCCAACCCGAACCAACAAAAAATGTAGCGCCGGATACTTCGGTGACTATCCATTATACCTGGGACAGCACCTATATGCTGGTCTACCGGCATTCAACATCCCAGGGCGTTGTAAAGAGCAGGAAAGGGACATTCGCTTCTCACCCATTTTCATTGCGGCCGGAAAAGGTGCCGGGTAAACTGTATTTTTCCGTGAGCCCCGACCAATCTGTCATTTTTTATACCATTGGCTCAGCCGCCCACCTGGTAATAGATGCCCGCACCGGGAAATACCAAACACTACAGGGTGTTTTACCATCGGAAGTGTTCACCTGGAGCGATTTCATGGTAGGTGACAAACTATTGACCATTTCTGAAAAACCAACGGAGTATACTTATACAAGCCAGTATATTTCCATTTGGGATCTAAAGAATTCAAATCGGGCTTTTCTAGTAGAATCCGAACCCTGGACCAGCTTTTCGATAAGCGAAGACGGGAGATATTTTAGCTTGTTTACTAAGGGCATGATCCACCTCTACGACGTATCATCGGGCAGGCTGTTGTACAAGTACCTCTCACTGGACGGTGGCAACTCACTTGTACTGGATCCGGGCAACCATTACGATGGAAGTGAAGTGGCCAGGCAACTGGTGTATTTCACCTGCGGCACTGAAGTGATATCGTTATCACAGGTGAAGGACCAGCTATGGGTGCCCAACCTTGCGGCCCGCATCATGAAGGGGGAAACGATCAATGCGGCCAGTCTTTCAGATCTCAACATCTGTGGGGTGACGCCAGTGATAGAGGAACGTAAAAAAGACGATGCCTGGCATTTCCTTATCACGCCCCGCAAAGGTGGTCTAGGCGAAACCGTGTTGTATGTAAACGACATCGAGGTGAAACGGTATCAGCCTGCGGCGCTGACAAAGAGCGGAACCGGTTTTGAATTGCAGGTGAGTAAAAGCTCGCTGCAACAATACTTCATAGATGGTAACAATAATACCGTAACGGTGAAGTCCTTCACCCGTGACAATGATATTTCATCCAGGGGCCTGATCATACGGCACAAGTCACCCGCTAAAGACAACACGCCTCCCAATCTCTACGCGGTGATGGTTGGGGTGAGTGATTATAAAGGCACAGAACTGGATCTGAAGTATGCCGCCAAGGATGCCGATGACCTGTCGGCTACGTTAGCAGCCTCTGCCCGGAAACTGCTGAATAAAGACGGTAGGGAACATGTATTCATCTACAACCTCACCACGGCTGAAAAAAGAACTGCCTTCCCCGAGAAACAAGCGATCAGGCAGGTTTTTGAAGAGATCGGCAGGAAGGCCACCGCAAAAGACATACTGTTCATTTTTTTCGCAGGGCATGGCGTAATGGAAGGCGACAAAGAATCGTTTTACTTTCTCACCGCGGACGCTTCGAAAGACGCCGACGTTGCAAAGACCGGCATCAGTATTTCCGAACTGAATGAATGGATGAAGCCGCAACACATTAAAGCGCAGAAGCGGGTACTGATCTTTGACGCCTGCAACAGCGGGCAGGCTATCAATGAGCTGGTGACGATCGGCAACAAAGACGACCAATATGTTGCCGCACGCAATGACGATGAAAGCAACCGGATCAAGGCGGTGGAAAAGCTGAATGAGCGATCAGGCATGTTTATACTCTCCGCATCAGCCAGCAATCAGTATGCGTACGAACTGGGGAAATATTCGCAAGGGGTACTTACCTATGTTTTGCTAAAATCAATTAAAGAGAACCCGCTCATCCTGGAGGAAAATAACCTGTTGAATGTAGACAAGTGGTTTGCTGTCGCAGAAAAAAACGTGACCGAGATCGTTAGCCAGACCGGCAACCGCCAACACCCCCAGAAATTCGGCACCGGTGGATTTAACATAGGTATGGTAGATAGTGAAGTATTGGCGAACATTCACTTACCGCAGGACAAGCCTTTATTCACGGCTAGCAATTTTTTCAACCCCCAGGCGGGAGATGATGACCTTGAACTCTCCAAAGAAGTGAATAATCAATTGAACCGGGTTTCAACACGGGGGACCGGCGTTGGTATCTCGTATATGACAGTCACTAATGCGCCCGAGGCTTATACAATGACCGGAACATACGAAGTAACGGGAAGTGAGATCAGGTTAAAGGTAAATATCAAACAATACAAAGCGGTGGTACATCGCTTTGAGATCACAGGGAACACCGGCAACCTATCGCAGTTATCAGAGGAGCTTTTGAAAAAAGTGGAGCACTGGGTACAGAACAAGCAATAGGCGGCTAACGGACTTTACCCCTCCTGCCGTTCAACTCCGCTGCCTCACCTCCTCTGCAGCTGCACTATTCCTAAACGCACTCGGCGTTTCACCGGTAACCTTCTTAAACACATCATTAAAAGAAGAAAGCGAATTAAACCCCGCTTCGTACGCCAGCGCAGCGATCTTCAGGCCGGCATT
>JAJTCI010000289.1 GCA_021323155.1 Chitinophagaceae bacterium
ATGCGATGTGCCTTTAGCCCAGCCATCATACCACTGCGGCTTATAATTGATCTGGATGTCGCCGCTGAGTTTAACATTATAACCGTTCGCCATCATATCTCTTAGCTTCCCGGGGACCGGCACAGAAAACATATTGCTTAATTCAAACGCGTTCGCGATGAAAGGGTATGTAAGTAATTGCCGGATCGTGGCCCGTGTCACCTCAGGCTTTACCTGTTCGTTCACCACCGCATCATTGAAGTACACCTGGTAGTTGATGATCCTGCTGATGGCGTTCTTGAGGTTGTAACGGTTTTCGATGAAGACATTGAGCTGCTTAGATATCTCCGCATCATCAAAAGTACCTGCCGGGATCTTGTGTTCTTTCAGAAAGCCCGGCACATTGGCCACCCCGTGGTCAGCAGTGAGGAACACGGTATACTGGTTCTTACCAACGGTCTTGTCAAGAAAATCCAGGAAGGAAGCGATATCGGCATCCAGCCGCAAATAGGTGTCTTCGATCTCGATACTGTTCGGCCCGAACTCATGGCCCATGTAATCAGTAGAGGAGAAACTGATCGCGAGTATGTCGGTCTCGCCCGATCTGCCAAGGTTCTCCGCGATCACCGCGGCCTTTGCCATATCCAGCGTAAATGTATTGGCGTAAGGTGTATACCGGAAACTATTGTACCTGTTGTTCGTGATCGTTGAAGTGATATGCGGGAAAGTATTGTCTTCTTTTGGCAGTACGGATTCATAAGGAACACTGTCTCGGGTGCTTTGGCGGTAGGTGTTTAACGGATAAAGCGTGTTCCAGTTTTTCTGCAGGTAGGCGTCGGGCAGTTTCTTATTATTGAAATCTTTTACCCATTGGGGCAGGTCGTTCATGTAGTAACTACTCGTTATAAAGCCACCGGTCGCATCGTCGAACCAATAGGCGGCGTTGGCGGAATGTCCTGCCGGAAGAATGGATCCCCGGTCTTTGAAGGCAACACCGATCACTTTAGATCGAAAATTTGTGGCGATCCGCATCTCGTCGCTGATCGTTGTCGTCCACATATTCACGGGCGACATCTTCCCGGCCGCGGAAGTAGTTCCTACCGATTGAACGGTACTGTCTTCCGTGCAGTAGACGTTCCTGCCAAGTGTTTTATCGTACCAATTATTACCCATGATGCCGTGCACCGCGGGTACGGACCCGGTATAAACGCAGGCATGTCCCGCGGCTGTATAAGTAGGCGTATATGGTATCATGGCGTTCTCGCAGTTGAATCCTTCGTTCATCAACCGCTTAAATCCGCCCGCGCTGTAACGGTCATAGTAGCGGTACAGGAAGTCCCAGCGCATCTGGTCGACCACGATCCCCACCACCAGCTTTGGCCTCGCAGTTTTAGCGGACGAGCCGCTGTTCTGCGCATTACCTGTTAACCAGGCGATCGCTAATGAGACGGCCAACAAATACCTCATGTTGCATTATTTGTGGTGAAGATACTGAGGCCGGCAATTGTTGCGGTTGGCCCCGCATAAAATTATTGTTATGCGTACATTCGCTGAAACCGCTGTTATGAAAACACTGCTCAGTTTTGCGTTGGTCCTTTTGGTATACGCCGGTAACGCGCAACACATCACCGGGCTCGTGGAAGCCGAGAATAATTTCGCAAAGTACGCGGTGGATCATAACGTGAAGGAAGCCTTTCTGCGGTTCATGGACACCGCGGCCATCGTTTTTGAAAAAGGGGAGATAAAAAAAGCAAGCGCCACCTGGCAAGCAAGGCCGGCGAACAACACCAAGATCATCTGGGAACCTGCCTTTGCTATCGTATCGGCAGGGGGTGACCTTGGCATTACTACAGGCCCCTGGTATGTAAAAGTGCCGGTCAATGATACAGTGCGCGAAAGAGGTGCTTTCTCAACCGTATGGATCAAAAAAGATAGCGCTGATTGGAAATTCCTTGTAGATATCGGTATCGATCACAACGTGAAGACAAATGTCAAGGACGTTAGCCTGATCGAACTCACCCATAAGGGCACACCGGGTTATGATGCGCAACGATTCATGCTGCAGTCCGAACAGAACTTTATCACTAACTACAAGAACCGTGGCAAGGCAGTATATAATGAAGTGGCCGATGCCGACATCCGTTTCCTGACCAATGGCTTCGCCCCGGTGAGCATGGCGGCGAATATGAATACTGCGTTAGCGAACATACCTGATGGCATTGCATTCGAAGCTGTGGGCAGTGGTGTAAGTAAAGATGGCGACCTAGGGTACGTGTACGGCTACGCCACTTTGAACGGGAAAAAGGAAAATTACATGAGGGTATGGAGACGGGTCGGGAGGAAGTGGACGCTTCTGTTACAAACGCTTACGCTTTAACCGGCCGGCACTTCCCATTATTGTCTTTATAGGGTATACTAAGTGACCTTTATTGGTTAAATTCGGTTTGCAAAAACCAATACTATGCGGTTCTTACTCATCCTGGCACTCGTCAGCGTGCTTTACTCGCAGCCTGTCGGCCTTCCGCGGCCCGCGCCAAACACAGACACCTGGGTGCCGATTTATACCAGCTCAGTCACTTCACGGCAGGTATCTTTCCAGGCCCCGCGACCGATCGTTACTTCGGGCAAGATATACACCTTCGGGAGTTACCTGTTACAGGTAGAGAAAGACAGCGGGATCCATGTGATCGACTACAGCAACAGGACGGCACCGGTCAAGACGGGTTTCATCAGGAGCATGCTGTGTTCCGAAATGGCAGTGAAAGGACAGCAATTATACATCAACAACTTTGACGACCTGGTCATCCTCGATATCTCCAATATGACCAACCCGGTTGAAGTAGCCAGGGTGCCTAAGGCGTTTAACCTGGTCTCCACCACCTACCCGCCATGGAGCGGTTTTTTTGAATGCACCGATCCGGCTAAAGGAATGGTAGTTGGATGGAAGAAGGAAAAGCGTGATTACCCTAAATGTTACCGTTAAACTTTACTGCAATGCGAAACCTGACAACTATATCATTCCTCGTGATCCTGGCGATCTTCACCAGTGGCTTTGGCTGCGGTAAGGATTCGGGCTCTGGTGTAACGACGTTTACCGGTACCAGTGGGACCGGCAAAGCAGGGTCCCTGGCCAGATTCGCTATAGTGGGCGATTATCTTTACGTGCTCGATAAAAACAATATTGTTGTATACCACATCGTGAATCCAGCAAGCCCTGTATTTAAAAA
>JAJTCI010000290.1 GCA_021323155.1 Chitinophagaceae bacterium
ACCAGGCGATGCAGGTCCCGGTACGTGGCGCCGCTCATCGTATCCGTGATTGCCATTGCCTTTGCGAATGCATAACTGAATGAACCCACACCCCTGTTCTCTTCGTCTTTCGTTTCATAATTCACTTGTGTGCCGAGACACGCACTCATAAAGATGAATGGCGCCAGGCCACTCCCGGCATTGTTGGATGACTTCAGGTAATCCTGGAAAAAACCACCACGCATATTCGCGGATGAAGGCTCGCCTCCCGTATTTCCGATGATATCCGGCCCCATATAACTCGCGTCAGAAGTAAAGACAACCTGCCCCTGGCTCCCCGCCTTTGCCCTGAGCTGGTTGAATTTTGGCATCAGTTCTTCAGTATTGATCAACTCCTTCCAGCAATCCCTTGCCGGGTCATCCGGCAGGCTGCAACTGGTATAAGGAATAAGCCAGGTGAGACTTTTATAAGTGGTTCTCTTAATAGGTGCTTTTGACAGGTAGGCATGGCCGGAGTAATGCACCAGGATGATATCTCCCGGTCTTGTTACCCGGATCAGGCTATCCAGCACGCTGAGAATATTTGCTTTAGTGGCAGACGCGTCGCTTAACACGCGAATATCGTTTGGATAGAACCGCGCATACATCAGTCCCTGTTTGATATATCGGATATCATTCGCAGCAGAAAGATCTTTCCATCGTCCGTCAGCAGGGTAGTCGCCAATCGAGATGAGCAAAGCTTTCTTAGGACGGATAACACCGGCCAGTGCCTCCACACAAAAAATGGAGGATAACAATATCAAAAGGGAAACGCGCATGCCGTTAATATAGCGATTCTAAAAATGAAGCCTTTGCTTCTTATTTTCCGCTGCTGATCACCTTTTTAGTAACCTGTATGTGCTCATCCATAAGAACCACGTCCACGGGAGCATTCTTCAATCTTTCAGAAAGTTTGGTAGCAAAAATTTCGACATGCCGGATATTACCCGAATCCTTTTCCGCGTCCTTGATCTGCACCGGGTATTTGAAAACATATTTATTGCCTTCCTTACTCAGTTGAAAAGGTGCTTTTGGCTCACCGAAATTATGATTGGTCTCATGCAGCCAGTTCAATACATCCTTCGCCTCCGCCTCCGTAACAGGATCCAGGTAGTACAATTTATTGCCCTTATCGGAAACGGATTTGCCGTGATCAGCCCCACAGGCGGCCAGGAAACAGGTAAATACAATTGCAAGGACGGTTTTCATAAAGCAGTTTTTAGTCTCTAAATTTAACCCATGATGCGCACAATTCAAAGGCTGGCTTATAATAACCCCATCGCGATCGCCTCCCTGCTATTTCTCGTATGCGCATGTGGCAGCGCCAAAATATCCGGCTCCGCAGCAATTGACCCCGGTATCGTCGCACGTTCAGCCTGGAACGCTGCTGAGCCAAGGCCTTACAAACAACACGTGCCGGTGCGCATCACCATTCACCATGAAGGCACCCGCCTCGACGTGGCCGATGACGCGGCGAAGAAGATTAAGAACATTCAGACCTGGGGAATGGGGCCTGACCGTAAATGGACGGACATTCCATATCATTACCTGATCTCGCCTGCCGGCGTGATCTATGAAGGACGGAACCCGAACACCGTCGGCGAGACGAACACCGAGTATGACCCTTCCGGCCATTTGCTCATCTGTTGCCTCGGCAACCTGGAACAACAACGCGTCACCAAAAAACAACTCAACGCGCTCACCCGGCTACTGGCATGGAGCTGTAAGCAATACAACATCCCGGATAGTACCATCGCTTCCCATAAAGACTATTCGAAGATCACCAACTGTCCCGGCAAGAACCTTTACCGCTACCTGCAGAACGGCTACATAAAGTCTAATGTAAAAAAGCTGCTGCTTGCAAAGTGATACCTGCTTAGTGATAGCTTTGCACCTTAATTCATCGCATGGAAATAGGCATCTGTACGTTCGGTGACGTTGGTACGCATCCAATATCTAAAGAGACCACCACCCCGCATCAGCGCCTCCTGGATTTAATGGAGGAAATTGAACTCGCCGACCAGCTGGGACTGGATGTTTTTGCAGTAGGCGAACACCACCGTCCCGATTACGCTGTCTCCGCCCCCACTATTGTTCTCGCAGCAGCTGCTGCGAGAACAAAGAATATAAGGTTATCGAGTGGTGTCACCGTCTTAAGCTCAGAAGACCCGGTGCGCGTGTTCCAGCAATTCTCAACGGTTGACCTGCTCTCATCCGGCCGCGCGGAGATCATGGCAGGCAGGGGATCTTTCATAGAATCGTTTCCATTGTTCGGGCAAGACCTCTCCGATTACGATGAACTCTTCGGTGAAAAACTGGAGATGTTACTGGAACTGAACAAAGCGGAAAAACTCACCTGGAAGGGAACACATACGCAAACGGTTTCTGGTCGTGGTGTTTATCCCCGGCCTTTCAATGCAAAACTACCCATATGGATCGCCGTCGGTGGTACGCCACAATCAGTGATCCGCGCTGCCCGCCTGGAATTGCCAATGATACTTGCGATCATTGGCGGTGAACCTGCTCGTTTCGCGCCTTTTGCGGAATTGTACAGGAAGACATTCACCGATGCCGGTCACCAGTCGAAACTCCAGTTAGGTATTAACTCCCACACCTACATCGCCGACGATTCGCAACAGGCGAGAGATGAATTTTATCCTACTTATGCTGAAGTGATGACGCGTATCGGCCGGGAACGTGGTTGGCCCGGCACCAACCGCGCGCAGTTCGACGCGTCTACCGGGACCAACGGCGCGCTGTTGGTCGGAAGCCCGCAACAGGTGATCGATAAAATACTATTCGAACATGAATTGTTCGGGCATACCCGTTTCCTGGCGCAAATGACGATAGGCGCTTTGCCACATGCGCAGGCCATGCGCTCAATTGAATTGCTGGGCACGAAAGTAGCCCCTGCGGTTCGAAAACATTTGAAGGGCTAAAGGCATCTCTGTAGTCGTAAGTCACCTGACGAGCTGTCGGTATTTTTCTATCACTTTGTACAAGTATATACATTCACCGCTGTAAACAGCCACTCTCACGGGCCCAATACGACAAAAAATTGTCACGTCCTGAAATCACTTTACATAGTCCGACCCCTAGTATGTAAATTGATAAGTCATGAAAATACCTGAAAAGAAGAAGTCCCAGGGCAAGTATGA
>JAJTCI010000291.1 GCA_021323155.1 Chitinophagaceae bacterium
GGTGGGGATAATTAGGGGTGGTCATCCACATCAACCGGGCAGATGGCCATTCCCTCCTGGTTACCCTCGCACGAACCACTACAGGCATATCTTCCCTTTTCATCCGGTACAAAAACTTCGGGTAGCACGCCCTGCAGGTAAAAGCGTCCATTGTATTTTTCCACCCTGAACCGGAACGCGAAACGTTGCGCACCTTCGTGGATGACGAGAAATTCCTGGTCTCTCCCACCGCCCTTGATTTCGGATATCTTCAAGGCAGAAGAGTCCGCTACATAGCGAAAGCATTGAGCGAACCCGGTAATTGCCTTCGTCCATAACGCATGCATCTCCTCCCGCGCGGAATCCAGCAACCTTTCAATGAGTTCTTCTTTAGAGGATGCGTGTGGTATTACTTCCATATAGGCGGAAAGATCTTGCCAGGTTGCGCCTTTTTTCACTGCATTCTCCCAATCAGCGATATCCTTTTTATACAGCCGGGCATAAACAGAGTCGGGCATATAATACCTGAGGTAGCCGCTGTCCTTTTTTTGAAAGCTCTGCATGATCGCTATACCAATTTCTTTCACGGACTGCGAACTGGCGCTGCCAAGAACGGAGGTGAACACGATAAACAGTATGATCCGCTTCATGCTACTTAGGTATTATCAGTGTTTTATACTGCACCGAATAACCACTGAACGTACCCAGCGCACCATTGGAGATATTGCCCTTGACGGTTATGGGTGAGCCAAAAGGATTACCCACCGAACCGAATGAATACTCCCAGGTGCGCCAGAAGTCGTAAGTGGCCTTGTCGATATTACAGAACTTCATTATTACCGTATCGCCTTTGGCAAAGAACCTGGAATTACCCGGCTCATCGGGCAGCACGTTCTTATCCTGCCCCGCGTCTACCTGCAGGTCATAAGTCTTGCCATCCACGAACTGGTCGTCATACACCGAATACCATCCCGGGAGGAACTGGCCGCTGTTCTTTTTCGTGAAATAACGGATGTAGTTGCCATAGCCGGGCGGGTCCGTCGCGCGCACCCAGAGCACGGCCTCTTTGCCTGGTTCCGGTACCGGTGCTTCCTTCCACCAGATGGAGTCGACCGTTTTGGCGTGCAACGGGATGGTGGTGGAAGAAGTGAAGGTCTTTCCTTCCGCCTGGATCGATAAAGTATAGGTCTTCCCCGTTACACCTGTTATCGCGGTGAGGGGTTGCGCGGGGTCATTGCTGTAAAAGTAGATCGTTCCGCCGCTGATGGGCACCGCGTATTCTTTTAACTGGTGTGTCCTTGTTCCATCTGAAATTGTGATGACGGCATTCCGGACAAACGTATTGCTGAGCTGCGCGGCGGTAATGGTAGAAAAATAACCCACGGATTTAGTGAGGATGACCAAAGGTGCCTGTCCCTCCTCCACCTGGGCATCCACAACAAGCTTCGGCTCCTGGTTGGCGAGTTTGGGATCGATGGTTCGTTCACAGGAAATAAAAGGCATTAAGAGAAGAAGAACGGCCAATCGATTCATGGTACAAAAATAGGAGTGAATGGGCAATGGTGAATGCCCGCCCGTACCGAACGCATGTTCGGGCGGGGTGAATGTAACCCACCCAGGGTGACGCACTTTTCCAAAGTTCCCAGACTTTGAAAAAGTTGAAGCCGGACGCTACACATAGGTTGCAGAGATTTCAGACATTAGAAGTGTTATGCATGAGTTGGCAAGCTCGTTCATCAACTTTTCCAAAGTCGCTCTTAATAGCTCAATTATTGATCAATTAAACTTTGGAAAGTCCGGGCAGTGAGCGCACTTAGCAGGCGTCAATAAAAAAGCCTCACCGAAGTGAGGCTTTATCAAAGTAATCCGGGGAAGTAATTATCCCAGGTATGCCTTCAATGCATTTGAATATCTTGCTTTTTGCAAACGCTTGATCGCCCTTTCCTTGATCTGGCGGATACGCTCTTTAGTAAGGTCGTATTTCTGGCCGATCTGCTCGATCGTAACGCCGTTCTCGCCATCCAGTCCGAAATAAGCATTTACAATTTCCGCTTCTCTTGGAGAAAGGGATTTCAGCACGCGCCTGATCTCTTCACGTAAAGAATCTTTCATCACGTCATCATCCGTATCATCGCTGCCCTCGAGGAGGTCGCCCATCGCTACGTCTTCTGCTTCGTGCACGGGTGCATCCAGTGAAGTGTGACGGGTATTGCTCTGGAAGATGTTGTTGATCTCTGTCTCTGACATCTCGAGGATGTCAGCAAGCTCTTCTGTTGAAGGCTCTCTTTCGTGCTCCTGCTCGAAAGCCATGTATGCCTTATTAGCTTTGTTGTAAGTACCGATCTTGTTCTGTGGAAGACGCACCAAACGTCCCTGCTCGGCCAATGCCTGCAGGATCGACTGGCGGATCCACCATACCGCGTAAGAAATGAATTTAAAACCCTTTGTTTCATCAAAGCGTTGCGCCGCCTTTATCAGGCCGAGATTCCCCTCGTTGATGAGATCGCTCAGTGAAAGTCCCTGGTGCTGGTACTGCTTCGCCACGGATACCACGAAACGCAGGTTGGCCTGCACCAGTTTGTCGAGTGCTCGCTGGTCACCCATTTTGATCCGCTGGGCCAGTGTGGTCTCCTCTTCGGGAGTGATCATCGGGATCTTGGAGATCTCCTGTAGATACTTTTCAACTGCCTGCGAATCTCTGTTGGTGATCTGGGTTGCAATTTTGAGCTGCCTCATGTGTGGATATACTATTTAGTGATTGTACGTAATTAAGACGCTAAGAGCGGTGAAATCGTTGCAGTCTGGCTGTTAAATATATTCTCAAAACAACAAAATGGCTGCAAATGTAAGGGAGAGTATCGGTGAATGGTAGCTTTTTGTGGATAATTTAAAGGAATTAACCTATACCCAACGTTCTCGCCCCCGGATTTATTTATCCACAAAAACCAGCCCAAGATAGCCTTGAAAGCCAGGTTTATTTTACCGGCTTCGGTCCTTTGGGCATCGGCGGTTGCGTCGCACGCTTGTACTATAGGTTTTCATGGCGGTAAAGCAACCGCGCAGACACGGAGGCACCGGGGTTTCACCGAGAAAAACGATGTGATGAAATGCGTGGCCTCAACCTCTGTGGTTCTAATAACTATCTTCGCTCCCTATG